>JBBQYT010000120.1:0-6530 GCA_038208385.1 Longimicrobiales bacterium
CGTCCTGCAATGGAACCGCCCCGAAAGCCAGTGCATAGTACGCGTCCATTCTAACAGAGGAGGCGTGCCATGAGCCGTTCGGTGAACAAGATCATACTGGTGGGCAATGTCGGTCGTGATCCCGATGTGCAGACGACGGCGGCCGGGTTGAAGGTCGCGCACGTGTCGCTTGCGACGTCGCGGAAGATTCCGAAGAACGGTTCGTTCGAGGACCGGACGGAGTGGCATCGTCTGACATTGTGGGACCGGCTTGCGCAACTGGCCGAGGACTATGTGCGGAAGGGCGATCGCGTGTATGTCGAAGGTCGTATGGAGTACGACACTTTTGAGAAGAACGGGATGACGGTGCCGACTGCGGATGTGCAGGTTCGTGAGCTGGTGTTGCTGGGCGGATCGAATGGGAAGAGCAATGGCGATTCGGAGGATGACGCCGACTAGCTGGCGGGCGGTCTACAGAATATCGGCCAGGTCGGGAGTGACGGAGAGGTAGAAGCGGGTGTGTGCGCCGTCGTTCAATCCGCGTGCTACATCGAGGCGGATGATGTCCCAGAGCAGTCCGACGCCGACGCCGATGCTGGTTTTAACGCCGTCGGTTGTGGTGACTTCCCATGGGGTCGGCAACGCAGTTTCGTTGGTTGCGGTCCAGCCGGCTGTGCCGAAAGCGCGAAGCCTCACCCAGGGTGCTTTCACGTCGCGCGTGACGAGTGCCTGGGCGAGGCCGAAGCGCGAGCCTGCGAACGTGCGGTAGTCGTAACCGGGGAGAGTGCCCTGACCGCCCAGGAGAAAAATGCGTTGCGGCGGGACTTTCGTGCTCGCGACTCCGCCATCGAAGTTGACGCGCACAACCGTCCGTGTATCGAACGATGATGTCTTGAAGCCGGCGCTGAGCAGTGACCGTGCGTAGGTCCGGTCTGCGACGCCCAGGCCGATCGTGCTCTTCCCGTCGTGCGCGAATTGTCCAAGCTCGACGGACAGTGCGCCGTTCCAGCTGCCGCGTGCATTTGCCGAGCCTTCGCGTCGAAGCGAGAGTGTTCCGCCGCGAAGATCGCCGTTCTCGATTGCGCGGACCGGACGGAAATCTGCCGAGCCGATGAGTGCGTCACGGTACTCGAGCGAAGCGTTCTTCTCGCGCTCGAGGGAGAGATCCACGCCGAATCGCCAGGTGTTGTGAAACTGGTGGTCGACGCCGAGCGTCGCGCCGCTTGCGAAGTACGGATCGAGGAAGTCACGTCCGGTAAATGCGGAGGCGAGCGTATTGAGTGCGCCTGCAGCGCCGGAGATCGGTCCAATGTCGCGCACGTTGTTGTAGAAAGCACCAATGTGAAAGCGTGTCGCGTCGCTGGCATTCCAGAAGAGCTTGCTTGCGATTTGTGCGTGGCCGGGACCCGTCGCGAAGCCGGCGCTCGTCTCGAGTGTGGCAGTGCTCGATGGCGTGTAGGAGATGCCCGCGCCGAAGAAAATGCCTTCAGCACGATTGAATCGCAGCGCGGATGATGCGTTCGGTATGTGCAGGCGAACGCGTGGCAGGCCACTCAAATATTTTTGCCTGGCGAGCTGCATTGCCATCGCGCGAAGCGTGGCCATCTCGGGCGGCGGTGCGAGCCCTTCGGTGGCCAGGCCTTCGTAGATGCCCTGCTCGAACGGATATTTTTCGCGGATCTCTTTTGGACTCGCAACAACGCGCGCGCCGATGAACAGGTCGGGCGGCAGCTCCTGGTTGAACTGATACTGCCCGACTTTCATAATGCCGCGAATGACTGCGCCCGCGGGAAAGTCGAGCTCTGGAATCTGTCTGCGAATCTCGACGCGCTGTTCGTTCGGCAGCCAGAAACGCTCGCGCCACAGTGCGTTGTCGAGCGACACATTGATGTAGTCGAGCCGTTTGTCGACGTACGATGCCGGCGTGAACGTAAACGTCATGCGTACGATTGCAGCACTGTTCTGGTCGACGAACAGCGAGCCGATGAACGCGGGTCTGTCGTTGTGTTTGGGTTTGACCTTGATCTCGTAGACGCGCACCGTGCTGCCGGCGTTGTTCATCCGCAGTGTAAGCGAGTCTGCGATCTCGAAATCATAAACGCTGTCGGAGCCGGGTGCCGCGGGATGCGGCACGGTCTGCACTTCATCGCCATCACCGAGCCGGATCAAGTCACCAAAATCATCCTGCACGACGGTGAGGTGATCCAGATGATAATACATCTTGTTCGGCAAACGGCTTTGGTCGCGCATACCGATGATGTGCTGCTTCGTGAGGTTGGGCGTCGCCCAATAGAGATTGACCGCAACCTGGTCGACACGCACGAGCGTGCGCTCTTCAGTGGTTGTGCGATCGAGATAGAAGTAGACGTAACCGTCTGCGTGTGCCTGATAATTTCGGAGTGCCG
Source organism: Longimicrobiales bacterium (assembly GCA_038208385.1). Classification (GTDB taxonomy): domain Bacteria; phylum Gemmatimonadota; class Gemmatimonadetes; order Longimicrobiales; family RSA9; genus JBBQYT01. Next base: position 2,385 of record JBBQYT010000120.1, read on the forward strand.
TATCCGAGCGCGGTGCAGCGCGACGCTCGCGCGCACGTTGCACGAGATCCAGCACGCGCGGAGTGTTCCACCCAGCCGGAGAGGTTGTGGCTGCCGGTTGTGCGGTCTGCTGCGCAGCCAACGGTGCTGCAAGAACAATCAAGGCTGAGAAAAGCAGGCTCGAGCGCACTCGCTGCATGTATGCCAAGTCCAATGACAAGCAAGACGTTACGGGTAATCCTGCGACCGCAAGACGAAGGTTAGTTCTACGCCCGGGTAATGGGTCTGTTCCGAAAATAACGGACGAGCGCCTGCGCACGCACCCCTAAAAAAAGAGCCCGCATTTCGCGGGCTCTTTCCTTCTGCCTAGTTGGCGCTCCAGAAAGTCTCCAGAGCCTCACCGTCAGGACTCTCTCGCAATTTCTCGAATGCACGATTGCGAATCTGACGAATGCGCTCACGGGTGACACCCAGCAGCGAGCCAATTTCCTCCAGCGTCCGCTCTTCACCGTCATCCAGACCGTAGTACAAGTACAGGATGCGGCGTTCACGCTCCGTCAGATACTTCGAGAACATGCGATCCAGGAATTCGCGACGCGCCTGCGCCTCGACTTCCTCCTCGATGTCATCCCCTTCAGCACCCGCGAAACGCTCACCAAAGGAAGCACTGTCACGGTCCCCGCGATCGATCGGCGCATCGAGCGACAGCTCCGATGCTGCCACACGCCGAAGCGCACGCACAGTCTCAACCGGCTCCTGCATCTCCGCCGCGATCTCCTGGTCCGTTGGCGAACGACCCAGTAGTTGTGTCAGCGCCGTCTCCGTGCGCGACAATTTCACCAGGTTCGAGTTCTGATTCAACGGAATGCGGACCGACCGCGTCTGCTCAGCCAACGCCTGCAAAACCGTCTGGCGAATCCACCACACGGCGTACGAAATGAACTTGACTCCCTTGTCCGGATCGAACTTCTTGACCGCCTTCAGAAGCCCTTCATTGCCAATGCAGACCAGCTCGGCCAACCCGAGGCCGCGTCCCTGATACTTCTTAACATAGGAGATGACGAACCGGAGATTAGCGGTCACCAACCGCTCCGCTGCCTCCTTGTCGCCCACGCGAGCCCTGCGTGCAAGCTCGCGCTCCTCCTCTGGGTCCTCGATCAGCGGATACTTTTCGACGTCAAAAAGATACTGATCAAAAGAGTCCAAAGCGCGGGAATTAAGGAACATAGATTAACTGACCCTCGGATCGGTGAAATAGAAAAAGCAGCGAGTTCGTCCGATGCGACACTCGCTGCCTTTACCTGAGAACCCTTGCGGCATTGGACCGATCGTCGGTCGATAGCGTATAGGGTCCCTTTGCGTTTCCGATCATAGACTCGTCAAATATAGACGGCTTTCCACAGAAGTAAACCCCTGTATGCGCGTCTGCATTCGTGCTCCGACTCCGTTGTTCGCTTCTTCGGCTTCGTCTTTCCCTCAGGAAGACGCGGCGAGGGGGCGACGCGGTGACGCGGCGACACGGATGTATTCAGCGTTCTGACAATCGGTTGCGCGCGATGTTCATCCAGGTATTGATGTGCGCGAGCTTCCAGCAGCTAACTAGTACCATGCACAGCAACTATAGATCCGACAACAAGTTGTGGTTTGATTTGAAGGCGCTATGGCAGGAGATGCAATCGCCGCGTCACCGCGTCACCCCCTCGCCGCGTCACCGCTTCATCGCGTCGCTCTAATGCACCGGCATTAAATCAGACATCGCCAGCTCGGGCGTCGGGCCGTCTTTCAGCAGGAAAAGCGTGTAGTTGTAGTCCTTTGACTGCACCTGCACGACGTCGGTGAAGAGACCCTTTACGATTTGGGCGCCGGTCTGAACGGGCAGCATCAGGCGACGGGGCCGGAAGAGCGAGCGGTAAACGAAGACGGGAGTGTCGCCGGCGAGAATCAGCCAGCCGTTGCGATAGGCTCCGACGCCGCGCAGGCCTTTGACAGCGGCGCGGGTAGCTCTCGGGGTGCCGTAGCCGAGCGTGGCGGTGTCCAGCATTCCGCGCAGGTCGTTTGGCATATCGCTCGGCTCTCTCCAGCCGGAGCTACCGAAGAAACCGCGGAGCCGGGCAGCAATGGCGCGCATACCGAGGACGAATGCGCGCCACAGGAGCGGTCCGACGAGGGCGACGAGCACGATGATGGCGCCGCCCAGGATGAGTGCGGCGACGGGGAAGCGCAGGGCTGCAATCGCGAGCGAGATCGCGAGAACGTCTTCGGCGATGGAGCTCGCGATGCTGAGTGCACGCCGCGGGCGTGCGTTGATGGTGAGCCGGAATCCAGCTTTGATGCCGTGTGCGACGAGTGCGACGCTACCGGCGAGGATTCCGCCGGCGAGCTGGATCCAGAGGGGCATTCCGCTGAATGCACCGACGGCGAGGAGTGCGGCTGCGGTCGGGCGGATGAAGGTGTGGACGCTGTCCCAGAGTGAGTCGAGGACCGGCACCTTGTCGACTACGAATTCGACGACGTAGAGGAGGGTAGCGCTGGCGACGATGACGATGTTTTCGAGACCTTGGAGCTCGATGGGGAGCGCCCCGATCCAGCCGGCGCGAGCGGCGAGGCCGACGAGAGCCACGGTGGCGTAAAGATTTAGCCCGCAAGCGAATGCGATGCCGAGAAGCTGGCCGAGCAGGACGAGGTTGTGTCCGGTCATTCTTGTCGCTGGTTGTGTTGGTAAGGACCTTCCAAACTATGCGCTGATAGCGATTTGGCAAGAAAGAGGGCCAGCAGCGCTTGCGCGCAGCTGGCCCTCCTCTTTTACGCCGCGGTGAGACTAGCGGTTCTTACGAACTTCCTCGACGCGCTGCATCGCCTGGAAGACGCAGCCTGTCGGCTGGAGCGGAACATACACGACCTTGAGCTTGTCGAGGCCATTTGCGAGCGCCTTGTTTGCCAGGATCGTGCTCAACTCAGTGCCCGAGGAACGAGCGCTCATGAGCTGATCGTTGTATGCGCTGACGTCATCGCGGTCTGCGTAAACCGGCACACCATTGAGCGTGCCAAGGTACGCGAGGTCCGACGAGTTGATCATGCGCGAGCTGCCGTATGTTGTGAACTGCGCCTTGCCCGAGGGGCCGATTGCCAGCGTGAGGGGCTGACCCTGCACGAACCACTGTGCATTCGAAGCCACGGTCACGTTGCCGATCGTGTTACGCAATGCTACGCGGCTGCCGTTCGACATTACAAGCGTATCGCCTGTGCTCGGCATGTAGACCGCATCAACCGTACGGATACCCATGTTGCCCGAAGGATCGATCACGCACACCCTGACAGCACGCTCTTCAGGTGCCGGCGGCGGAGCAGGCGCAGGCGCAGGTGCCGGCGGCGGCGGCGGCGGCGGCGGTGCAATTGCTACTATCGCTACACGCTCGAGACCGAACAGCATGTGGAGACCGGCCTGCAATGAGACTTCGTTCACAATCTTGCCGACTTTTTTGTCATCCGCGGTAACGCTGATCCCCGGGTAACCTGCCGTCGGGACATTCACCTGAGTGATCGGAGCTGTCCAGAGTCGGTCGTCGAGCTCGAGACGAATGGCGAACGTGGGAGAGAGCCGGATATCCGTGCCCAAGCCGATCAACGCCATTGGAGCATTCTGCTCGCCGTAGAAATACGCCTGTTGGCCGGGGTGCGATGTAAACGTAGAAGGTGACGCGTTCAGACCGCCCGGAGGAATCGGCGACGGACCCGAGCAGTTGCCCTGGTTGCAGACAATCGGGAAACCCGTCCACGTATTGTTGGCCTTCGTGTCGTTGACGCTGTACGAATCACCTGCCGGGTTCGTCCACTTGATACCACCACCCAATGCGAGGAAGGGCAGCACTTCCATGCCCGACCAAGTATCGCGCGGGCCCTTGAAGCCGAACAACAGGTCCAGCGAGCCGCTCCACATGTTGATATCGCCGAACAGAATCGGATTCGTGCCGCTCGTCTGATGCTGCTCGAACTTGGCGTCACTGTACGTGCTGTTCAGGCGCAGTCCGAACCGGGGACCGACGTGAATCGGCGAGGACCACCACGTGATCGGCTGAACGCCCACCAGCCAGCTGGGCTTGAAACCGACATCTCCACCCGACGTGGCGCCGAGATCGGCACCCGACAGCGACTTGCTATACCACGAGC
>JBBQYT010000121.1:0-6523 GCA_038208385.1 Longimicrobiales bacterium
GGCCTCGCCGATACTTCCGCACTTGCCGCCGTGGTCCTCCTGCAGCGTGGCATTCTGGGCGATGACAACGCATTTCGTTATGGAGTCCTCGACACGCTAACGCTGTTTCTTGTTACGGCGGCGGACCGCCTGCCATTCCACGCCGCGGCAATTCGCCGTGGCAGCAATGCACTTCTGTTGACGGGCAGGAGCGGCAGCGGCAAAAGCACTCTCGCGTATGCTGCACTGCGCGCCGGCCTCTTTGTCATGTCGGATGACGCCGTCTACGTGCAGCTAGATCCCGTCGTTCGCATCTGGTCAATGCGCTCGCGTTTGCACATCCCCGCAACGGCCGCAGCGCACTTCCCCGAAATCGCGTACGCCAACCTGGTTGAAATGACGAACGGCAAGACGAAGCACGTTGTACAGGCGAACGTTATCCATCAGAGCACGCTACCATTTGTCGAGCGCGCAGGTATCTGCATTCTCTCGCGCAGCGACACCGTGAGACCGCCTGAACCCATCTCGCCTGACGATGCTGTGCGCGAGATCGAAGCGAGTCTCGATCCCGGCTTTGACCGCTTCAGGTCGACAGTCGGTGATGCCATGCGACACATCGCCGCTGTCGGTGCGTGGCGCCTGCACGTCTCCGGCACTCCATCATCGATGCTGCCACAGATCGATCACCTTCTGAGCGAGCTCGAGCGTACCGCTAGTTGAGTATGCGGGCACATTCAGGCGTCAGCTCACAAACCCGCCCTGCGATGTCGGCGAGCGGGGCTGCCACGAGCTTCGGCTTCCCGCCGACAATCAAACATTCCGTGCGCACGCCGCAGTAATCGAACAGCTCGGCGTATTGCGCGTCACCCAACCGGGGCTTACCAGCGATGATCGCCAGGCTCACATCGGACGGTAGTGCCTCCAGCACTGGCCTGTTCAGCACCACGATGTCTGCTGCCGACCCGGCATCGAGGCTCGGACGCTCAAAGCCAAACCTCCTCGCCGCGGTCTCTCCCACACCGTCCAGCAGCTGCGCATCGGCAATGAAGCCCAATGCGCGTGCAGCGCGAAGCTCGTCGAACATCGTTCCTGCTGCCGTCAACAGCGAGTCAGTGCCGAGCAGCACATCGATTCCCGAACCGATCAACGCATTTGGTGCATCCCGATCGAACAGAAACCGGTTCGATGTTGGACACCAGACGACTGCCGCTCCCGCTTCGCGCAACGCGTTCACGTCATTGCAGTCGACAGCGATCGCATGAACCGCGAGAACGCGCTCGTCGAGAAGTCCCCGCGTTGCGAGCATCTGCACCTCCGCGCCGGCGATTTCATCCAGGCCTTCGGCGACGTGGATGCAGATCGGTCGTTGCGCCGTTGCGGCCGCTGCAAATGCAGCGTCGACATCCGGCTCGAACCCCAGCGAGTGTGCGTTGTGCACGCGCGGCACTCGCACTGGAAACCCGGCATCGTCCAGACCGGCATACCACACGTCGTGATGTACGACGGTCGTGACCGCGCCAAGCAGGTTCTTCAGAGCGCCGAACAGCAAGGCAGACCGTCTGTCCAGAGTCTTTGCGCGCGCAATCTCGCCGCTGAACCGAGCGTGCAGGTCGTTGCCCCACTCGTACGAATTGCGGTACGGCGGCTCGCCGAGCCGTGGATAGTGATTCAGCTGCAAGTGGTCGTGGGCATTGATGAGCCCGGGCCTGATCTCGCCATCATCGATGTTTACAACCAAATCGAACTCGCCATCGGCAACAACAATGCGGCCATTCTCGACGGCGACCGCATTGCCGCCGGGCGCGTCGAGTCTGTACCTCACAGGGTAAACTGCATCGCAGCGACGAGCGGTAGCCCGAGCTGTGCCTCGTACGCCTTCAACACGGCCGGTGCGTCGTAGAACGATTTGATTGCCGGGCCCACTCCCGGCTCGAGCGAACGATCCAGACGTAAACCGGCACGCGCCGCAGCAACTTCGTGATCGCCCAACTCATAAATGTGATGCTCGATCTCGCGCCTCGCACCCAATGGGTCGCGGAAGCTTCGCGTGTGACCTGCACGTGCTGCCGCCGGATGGAAATCCGTAACTATGAGGGTCGCGCCCGGAACGCCAACCCGCGCCAGCTCTGCATACGCATCAGCGAGATCAGGCAGGTGTCCGAGAGCGAGCCTGCACCAGATCACGTCGAAGGATCGCGGCGCAAACGGCAGCGCGCGCACATCCGCATTGACGAGATGCACGGCTCGCTCCCGAAGAGCACCTCCGGCGTGTGGCGCAGTCAGCATCTCGAAGACCAGGTCCACGCCAACCGCACGCGCAACCTGTTCACCGATCGAACGAATGCGCCGGGCATTCCCGCACGCCGCGTCGAGCACCGATTTTCCGCCCAACGAAGGCGTCAGCGCGCGCACTGCTGCTTCCTCGAGCACACTGACGGGCGTTTCGCCATCGTACGTGGAAGCCCAGAGCGGGTACGCATCGCGCGCACTCATTGGCGCGTTCGAGGGCGTGCTCACGTTGTCGCGACCCCAACCGGACGCAGATGGCCGTACGCCTGTTTGTCATCATTCGAGCGCGCCAGCGACCGAACCGCACGAATCAGCCGTGGATTCTCATAGCGCGCATCACGCCACCGCTTCACTGCCAGAACCCGCGCCAGCTCTTTGCCCCAGCGCTGCGTCCGCACATCGTGCAGCGACGGAAACCTGCTCTTTAGTACGACCTCGAAATCCCGGACGCGTGCCTTGAGCCTGTCATTCATCCAGGCGACCTGCGGATCTTCATGCGTCATCCACGAAACCCACTGTGGCTCGATCCACTCGTCCAGATCATCCGGCGTCGCGGCATCGACGTTGCCGTACGCTTCGCGTCGCTGGGGCGTCGGCGTGTAGAAATAGGTGATCAGCTCCATCAACGGATTAATCGCCTTCAACTTCCGAACGAATGCGAGTGTGTTCTCGATTTCGCGCTCCGGCTCGTCAGGGTCACCAAGGACAAACGAGAACTCGGGAATAATGCCGTGCTCCTTCGTACGCCGGGCAATTTCGACTGTCTGCTCCGTGGTAAGCTTCTTCGACATCTTGCGCAGCACTTCGTTGGAGCCGGACTCGGCGCCGAGAAAGACCATCTTGAGGCCCGCCTTCCTGATTCTGCGCCACGTCGGATCCGGAAAGCGCAGCAGCGCATCGATGCGTGCTTCGCACCACCACGCCAGGTTCAACGGCGCGATGCGATCGCACTGCTCGAGCGCATGCTCTTCTCTGACGAAGAAGTTGTTGTCATAAAAGTGCACGCTGTCCATTCCGTGATTCTTCACGAGAAAGCTCAGGTGCTGCTCTGTTCGCGCAGGCGCTTCGAGCTTTTCACGGCTTCCGAACACGGAGATCACGCCGCAGAAGCCGCACGAGTACGGACACCCAATTGACGCCTGATGCACGCCCGTGCGACGCCCGAGCCACGTCGAAGGCAGGTACTCATTGACGTCGATCTTGTGATAGGGAACCGGCTGCATCTCGTCCGGCCCGACCCACAGTCGTTCCGGCCCGATGAATTGCCTGTCGCCATCGCGAAAGCCGAGACCTGCAACCGTCTTCGGATCGCGCTTGCCATCCAGCACCTCGAGCAGCTCGACAAACGTCCGCTCGCCCTGGCCGCGCACAATCCAGTCGACATAACCCGAATTCAGGACCGGCTTCGGATACAGGCTTGGGAAATATCCGCCCCATGCAATCCCAATCGACGGGAAACGTGCCTTGATCGCTTTCGACAACGCTACTGCATTCACGAGCTGCGGTCCGGGCATGACGCTCAGTGCGATGATGCGCACCGGGTCTGAACCACCCGCCTGTCGCTCCACGCGCGCGACGACTTCTGCATACGTGTCGTCCGGACGATTGCCATCGACAATCTCCCAAGACGTGCCCTCCGGCAGCGCGGCGCCGATCATCAGCACCGACAGCGGAAAGCGCCGATTCTTCGGTCGTGTGACGCGCGGATTCACCAACAGGATCATGAAACAGTCGTCCTCTCGAGCTCGACAAGCACGTGGTCGCCAAACAGCGCGAGCGGTGCGGAAACCACTCGGTCCATCGCTTCAAATACCTTCAATAGCCGCGGGTACGCCGATACCGCAGGCTCAGCAGCACTCGGCGGCACGAACACGCCGATGCCACGCACACAAACGGGCCGGAACAACGGCGCAAATGCACGCGCAATGCTCCGCGGCGACGGATAGCGAACCATGAAGTGGTGCGTGCCCACGCGCGCTGGAATTTCGCGCTTCCCAAACCGGCGAAACGCGCTCTTCACATCGCGATGCTGCGCAAGTTGCACGAGGATTTCACCAATCGACAACGGCCCGAACATGACAAGCAGCACTCGCGCTTCCGGCTTCAACAGCCGCGCCAGTCCGCGCGCAACCGCCGGCAGGTCTTCAACGCAATTCAATGCAGCAAAATTCGAGAACGCTCCATCGAACAATCCTTCGCTCTCCGTAGCGTAGCGCGCGGCAAATTCCTCCATGTCTTCGAGCACCAGCTGGCGTGTCTCAACGCTGTCCGTCATACCGGCAGCGCGCACCTTCTCCGCCGCATGCGCAACCATTGCCGGCGATCCATCCGTCAGCACCACGCTCCGGCCTCGACCCGCCAGGAATACAGCATCCTCGCCTGTCCCACCACCGAGCTCGAGGACGCGGCTACCCGGTGGAAACGCACGCAACAGGTTGCGCTGCACTGCACGGCGCTGTGCGGCGACGCTGAGCCATGCGCCGAACCGCTGGTCGAACCGCGGCGCCATTGCATCGAACGCCTGCACTGCCGGGGGAATTGAAGACTCGGCCACGCTCACGCGACGGGCACCACGAGCTCGGGTGACGAACGGAACAACCCTTCCGTGCGCTCGAGCTCAGCCCACCTTGCCTCGAACTCGTCCGTGACGTCCAACCCATCAGCAAGCGCCCGCGCCTCGTCGTGCAGGAGATCGCGCACCTGCTTGTAAAAGCCCGTCTCGTACGTGCCATGAAACATCATCGTCAGATCGTCGCTGTGTGCCCAGTTCTTTTTGCTGCCGAGCTGGTCCTTTACCATATCGTAGAACCGTGTGCCGGGCAGAGGATAGGAGATCGACACACCGATATCATCGGGTCGTTCAGCGCGGATGAGATCGCGCGTGAGGAGAATGTCCGGCCACTCTTCGCCAAGGTAGCCAAGCTGGATGAACCAGCCGCTCCGCACGCCGTGCGCACGCAGCGCGCGCGTTGCGTCGCGGACCTGCTTGACGGTCGTGCGCTTTTCCATCGCATCCAGAATCTTTTGCGACCCGGACTCCACACCCATCCAGACTTCCTCCGCGCCGGCCTGCGCGAGCGCAGCGACGACGGACGGTTTCATCAGATTCACGCGGGACTGCATCAGGAACGGAATGCGCGCATCCCGGGCCGTTACTTCGCGCGCAAAATCCTCGATCCACGGAGCAGTCAGTCCGAAAATGTCGTCGGTAAACCAGACGTGGTCGGGCGCGACCTCGTCCCGAAGCATACGCATTTCTTCGGCGACATTTGCCGCGCTACGTTGCGTGTAACGCGACCCGAATAGTGGTTTCGCACACCAGTTGCACTTGTAGGGACAGCCGCGCGATGTCGTCATGTTCCACGACATGCGGCCGTGCACACCCGTCCAGGCCAAATAATACTTCTGGCGGTCGACCAGGTCCCACGCCGGCAACGGCAACACATCGAGGTCTTCGATGTGTGATCGCGTCAGCGTCCTGCGCGTCACCAGCCCATTCGCCTGCGGAGTGCCATTCTGCCCCGCAACATCCACAATCGCGAGTCCTGCGACGCCATCGAGCGCCGCATCAGCATCGCGCCCCCACACCTCCGAAAGCTCGCCAAATGTCAGCTCGACTTCACCGACAATGACGGCGTCTGCACCCGCGGCCAGGTATAACGGAGTCTGGTCGGTGGCATCGGCACCGTTGACGGCAACACGACACCCGCGCGCTTTTGCCGCGTGAATCATCTCGAACGCCGCCTCACGCATCCGCACGGTGCACATCTTCGTGAGGAAGTTGAAGTTGTCCTCGAGAATACCCACCACGCGCGGCTGCACCGCGTCCAGCATTTCGACGAACTCGTGGACTCCGGCCGAAAGCATCGCATCGAACAAATGCACGCTGGCGCCGCGCTCCCGCAGCAGCGCCGCAGTGATGAGCGTGCCGAGAGGCGGATACGGTTTCATCTTCCGCATCTGCTTCTCGTCATAGGCGAGGTAGTACGAATGCGCGAGCAGGATCGTGGTGCGTTCCGGCAAACGAATCATTGCCACCTTTCAGGCGAGTTCATATACGAAATGCCATCTGTCCGCCAACGGCGCGGCGCAGCCTGCGCACGTATGACCGGCGCAGCTCGGCGAACGTCAATCCGTCATCAGGCGGGAGCAGCATGTCGAACAGGTTGCGGCTGATCTCGACAGGTCCACGCGCCCACATCAGTTTTTCGCCCAGAGATCGATGCGGTAAGTGCATCCCACGACTGTCCGCTTC
>JBBQYT010000122.1:0-6513 GCA_038208385.1 Longimicrobiales bacterium
ATGACGTTCAGCTGGTTGTAATTAAAGAAATCCAGATTGAACGTCCACGCCAGGCGATTGAACGTCAGCTCGAGCAGGATCAGCCACGCAGCGCGTTTGAGCAGAAATTCTGACATCCCGGCGCGCGAGCCGAGCTTCTGCAGGTGAAAGAATGCTCCCGTACCGGCAAAGAACACGAAGGCCGGCGCACAGATGTGCGTCACCCAGCGAGTGAAGAACAGCGCTGCACTCGGCCCGCCGGGAGGCACCCCGGAAAAAACGCGCACATGATCGAGCGCCATGAGCACCATCACGGCGCCGCGCACGATGTCGATGGATTGAAGGCGTCCGCGCGCAGGCGGTGCGGCGGCGCCGGCTGACCGGCACGCGCGTTCCGTCCCGCAACAACACCACACCCTCATCCTCGCCGCTCGTACGGAACTCACGAATCCGATCAATTCTGACGATGGCGGAGCGGTGCACGCGCACAAACTGCGCTGTGTCGAGCCGCGTCTCGAGCGACGCAAGCGATTCGCGGACGAGCTGGCGCTTGCCACGGATGTAAATGGCTGCGTAGTAGTCCTGTGCCTGGATCCAGTCGATTTCATCGAGGTCGAGCACCAGCCCGCCGGAGGCAGTCGGAACGACGAGCCGCGCAGGCTGCAATGCACCAAGCAGATTCTCCGTCGCCGCATCGAGCGCTTTCGGATCGCGCGCAGCCAGCAACCTGGCAAGATTTTCAGCAATCTCGAGAGCGGCGGCAGAGCGCGCCCGTTCGCGAACGCGATTCATTGCGGCAGCAAACGAGCCACTCATTGCCCTGCCAGAACAACTCCCGCCAACCCGGCGGATGGCCGCTGAGAACTCCCTGCACGTACAGCTCACCCGGGAGTGTCGGATGAAGAGTAGGCAGCCGCTTGCGCTATCGGCCGAGCGGAACCGCCAGCAACACGGGCGCCGTAAGACGAACACCATCCTTTTGGACGCCCTTCTCGTCGAACTTTTCCCATTGACTGTTCGCAACGTAAACGAAGTCGGGCCCGGCAATCGCACCAATCGTCGGCTCATCCGCAATGGCTGGATTGCGATCGAGCACAATCGCCTGGACGATGCGCCGGCCTGTTGCATCCAGCACGAAGCACATCACGCGCGCCGGCGCCACGCCATTCTGTACGCAGACAATCGAGCGCGCGCCGCGGTCCCAGGCGAGGCCATCGCACCCAAGAGACGTCGAATGCGGAGCATCACCCACGCGTACGACATCGTTCGTTGTCAGGTCGACACGCAGCAAACCGTGTGAGTAGTCCGCGAGATAGAGCGCACGACCATCGGGTGTCGGGACGACACCCTGGAGACTGAAAAACAGCGGACTCGAAAAATGCTCGAGCGAATCAGCACCCGGACGCAGTCGATACAATACTGGCTGGTTGGAATCTGTGAGAAAAACATCACCGTGCGGGCCGATGGCAAGATCGCCAAGTGTATGTCCGCCAGGCGTTGGTGGAATGTTCCACCGTTTCTCGATCGCGCCATCGCTGATGCGCACCCGCACAAGCGCAGCAATTGCAGAATCGGCCGGAACGTAGCCTGCCGTTTGTACGATGCCGGACATTGTCGCCCACAACACGCCGCGCGCAGTGTCCATGCGAACGCCAAGCACCGCGCCATTGCCGTGCTGATCGCGCTGCAACAATTCGCGCGAAGTGCCATCCGGTGAAATCTCCACGATCGTACGATGCCGCACGCCGGCCACGTAAAAGCGACGCGTACGAGCGTCGTAGTCCATGCCTTCGGGCCAGAACGTCGAATCGGGGAGCGTCGCACGCACAGTGCTGCGCACCAGCGGTGCGCGATTCGCATCATGCCGCCGGACGATATCTGCGAAGTCCCTGCGCGCAATGTACGGCGCAAATCGCTTGTCGGCGTGCAGGTTGCGACCAAGCCCGAGCGCCGCGTACGAGAGCAGCCCGCGCTTCACCGCTGCGGTGTCACCCGCATGCGTCGCGACGACGGCCACGCCCCACGGATATGCGGGCTGCGTCGGCCACGCGCTGTCCGCATGCTCGAGCTCGCGCAACCCCGTAGCCGTGTCTTCCTTGCGCAGTGCAGCTTCAGCGCGTCCCCAGGACTCACGCGCCACTCTGGCCGAGTCAGCCGCCGCAAACAGGCCGTCGCTTTGCGCGGCTACCGCACCACCGGAAAGACATATCAGCAGACAGACGAGCAGAAGCCGGCAGGACTGACGTCGCATTGAATTCCACTGTAGGTGTGAGCGAATTTGTCTGGATGAACGCCCGGATGCCATCGCTTGCGATAGAGGTGTGGGCCAGGACGTTCTGATAGTGTGACCACACGATTGAACGCTCTTCCGGCAGGTAATGCCATGCAGCAAATTGGTGTAATGACTTATGACGCGGTAGTGATCGGTGCCGGACAGGGCGGCGTGCCGCTCGCGGAAGCATTCAGCAAGGCCGGCCGCAAGGTGGCGCTCATCGAGCGAGCCGACGTGGGCGGCACGTGTGTCAACGTCGGCTGCACTCCCACCAAGACAATGGTCGCATCGGCGCGCGTTGCATACCTCGCGCGCCGCGCCGCTGACTACGGTGTCGAAACGGGTCCGGTTGCACTCGACATCCTGAAAGTGCGCGACCGCAAACGCGCCATTGTCAAAAGCTTCCGCGAAGGCGGCGAACGACGCCTGGAGAGGGCGCATGTCGAGCTGATCCGTGGCGCCGCGCGATTCATATCGCATGACACCGTTGAAGTGAGTCTTCGTGCAGGCGGCGTGCAGAACGTCACCAGTAAACAATGGTTTATCGACACGGGACTTCAACCCGCAGTGCCGAAGATTCCGGGATTCGACAGCGTGACTTCATTCGACTCCACGAGCATCATGGAGCTCGACGTGTTGCCGGACCATCTCGTAATCCTTGGCGGCGGCTATATCGGTGTCGAGTTTGCACAATTGTTCAGGCGCTTCGGCAGCAGCGTCACGATCATCGAGCATGGCTCGCAGATTATCGCGCGTGAGGACAGGGACGTGGCCGATGAGATGGCGAAAATCCTGCTCGAGGACGGCATTGACATTCGTGTGGAGGCGACGGTCGAACGTGTCTGGTGCGATGATGGCGGACGCACAATCTCACTGCAGGTCCGCGAAGGCACTTCCACCACACAACTCCTTGCGACTCACATCCTCGCCGCCGCCGGTCGCGTGCCGGACACGGGCGCACTCGGTCTCGAAGCCGCCGGCGTAGAAACCGACAAGTACGGATTCATTCGAGTCAACGAAAAACTCGAAACGACAACGCCCGGAATCTTCGCACTCGGTGACGTCACCGGCGCGCCGCAATTCACGCACATCTCATACGACCATTTCCGCATTCTGCGGACAAACGCAATCGATGGTGGAAACGCAGTGACGACTGGCAGGCCTGTGCCTTACACGGTGTTTACGGACCCCGAGCTGGCACGAGTCGGACTCAGCGAGCAGCAGGCCCGCTCCGACGGCAGGACAATCAAGGTCGGCAGAATGGACGTGTCGGCGGTGGCGCGGGCCCTCGAGACGGACGAGACGCGCGGTTTCCTGAAAGTCGTTGTCGATGCGAAAACCAGTGAGATCCTGGGTTGTGCTATACTCTCCGTGAACGGAGGGGAGCTGATGGCCATGATCGAGATCGCGATGCTCGGGAAACTTCCATATACCGTTCTGCGAGATGGCATTTTTGCACATCCGACATTTGCTGAAGCACTGAACAATCTGTTCGGTTCGCTGGATAAGTAGCCGCACCAATGGATTCGGATAGGCACCGCCTGCCCATCCTGTACGCGGATTTTCAGGCGATCTTACGCATATTCGAAGTAGGTCTTCCCGTTTGGCGCCGCGGCCCCGATCCTGCGAAGCTGGTGGGCAAATCACTCACCTCCCCGGAGTGAAGTATGGACGCTCACGCGTCGACCAAGTTCAGCGATGTACGGGTCCTCATCGTCGATGACGATCCCGTGATTCGCGCTGTATTGGGCCGCTATCTGACGCGCCGTGGTGCGCACATCACCGAAGCGAACGATCCGCTCGCCGCAATCAGTCGCCTGGAATCAGAGGAATTCGACATCGTCATCTCCGATGTTCAAATGCCCGGGCGTTCCGGGTTTTGGCTCCGCGAAGAAATTCACAATCGATGGCCTGACCTGCCCGTCATTCTCTCGACGGGCGCGCCTCCCGAAAATCCGACGGCGGATGTCTCGAAAAACGAGCTGCTGCTGAAGCCGTACGAATTTCCGGAAGTCGATGTCCGCATTGCGCGCGCATTGGGACGTCTCGCCCCGTCGCGCACAGTCGACGAGCCACTGACCGTCGAGCCCGATGTTTATAAAAACATCATAGAACATTTGCCTGCGGCGACGTACGTCTCGTCCATCGAACGTCCCTGGGGCGACGCGTATGTCAGCCCACAAATCACACAGATGCTCGGAATCTCGCAAAACGAGTGGCTGACAGATCCGAATCTGCCGCGTCGTCTCGTGCATCCGCAGGATGCGGAGGCGATGATCAGGACGTACACCGATTTCCAGACTGGCCGCGTAAAGCTGTTCCGGAGCGAGTACAGACTGCTCGGCGCAAACCGCAGGTCCGTGTGGGTGCGGCATGTCGCGCGCAAGGCGAAGGATGATGGACACGTTTACGGTCTGCTGCTGGACGTGACGGAAGAGATGGAAGCGCTCGAGGAGTTGCGTGCAGCGACGATGCACGACAGCAGCACGGGTCTATACAATCGCGGCGGGTTTTACGCAGTCGCGGAGCAGCAGCTTCGTCTGGCGGAGCGGTACAAGACGCCACTCGTGTTGTTGCTTGCGGAGATCAAGCGCGATGATCCTGCAGCGCGGCCGCCCGCAGAAGAGCGCGAGCGTGCAGCCGCGGATGCAGCACACGCATTGACTGAGAGTTTCCGTCGCTCGGATGTGCTGGGACGTACGGGGCCAAACCAGTTTGCAGTGCTCGCGATCGACACGGATCTCTCGAAGAAAGAGATCCTGACCCAGCGACTCGCGGAGAACATTAACCGCACGCCGGCAAACCGGCTGGCTCACCTGTCCGTCAAGCTGACTGCTGCAGAGTTCGACCCGAAGGCGCCCGGATCATTCGAGGACCTGATTGCGAGCGCACACGGGATTCCCTACCCGAACAATCTGCACAGCTCGAACTGATAAGGAAAAAGAGCCCGACCATTCCTGATCGAGCTCTTTTCTCGGAGGGCAGCACTGTTTACTGGTGTGCGAGCTTCTTGCTCTCGACCTGCAAGTGCGCGAACTCGCTCACATCGCCAGCCTGCATGTTTGCAGTTGTCGACCATTCGTCCTTGCGTGCAATGTAGCGACGCGCCTGCCAGCCCCACTTCGCCGTCGGCGCAAACTCCGTAAGCGAGCTGAACGGCAGCAGAATCTCCGCCGACCAGCCCTTTGCATTACGGCGCGCTGCAGCAGACCACTTGAGCGAAGCCAGGTCCGACTTCACACCGTCCTTGATGAGCGTCGCATGATGTTCGCCGCTCGCCTCAACAGTCAGAACGAGAGCATCACGATGATCGTGACTCACATCGAACGAGACCTCGAACGCATCTGCCTTGCCCGGCGTCAAAACAATCTTCTCGGCCTGCTGGTCGAACAGCCTGGCCGACAGTGCAACGCCATCATTCGTCGTGAGAATACGCAGGTCCGTAGCCTCGGAAGACGGCTGACCCGCACGCGGTGCGAGCTGCGTGAACTGGTCAGCCTTCTCCGCGACTTCCCAAATCTGCTCGCTCACAAAACCATCGATCTGCAACGATGCACGCGTTCCCTTGGCGACGTACACCGATGCATTCGAGTCATGCGAAGGACCAGCCGGCTCGGGAGCACTCGCCTGAGCCTGCAACGAGCTGCTCGAAATGACAAGCAACAGTGCGCTGACTGCGGCCACTGAATATGTTCCTGACATTGTAGTTTCCTCCGTCCTGATGTTTGCGCGGCGTCCTGGCCATCTCTCTCCGCCGCGTGATCAAGGATCGGGGGACTTACCCTGAGAACCAATGACCAGGGGATTGCAGGAAAGGACCCGGGACGACCTGCAGCGCGACAGGGACAGGACGCAAAACCGCTATTGGGCCTCCGGCACCAACGGCTTCGACATCACAATCACATGACACGGCACAATCAGTCCTTCACCACCGAATGCCTCAGTGCCCGTTTCCCTATAAATACGCTCGCCAGTCTTGAAAGACCGCTCGATCGCATACGCAGTATTGATCAACGCAACAAGCCTGTCGATGTCGCTCGCGTTGGCGTTTCGGATGTGAACTTGTTGATTCATCAGGGGTCTTATCGCGTCCGCTTCAGTTGAACCATTTTTCTCGAATACGATGACGCCGATAATCCTTTTGCACACCATCGAGACACCGATCGGTCCGATGCTTGGAGCCGCGAACGAAACGGCTCTCTGCATGCTCGAGTTTACCAACCCAGATCGACTCGAGCCACAAATGCGCGCCATACGCAACA
>JBBQYT010000123.1:0-6497 GCA_038208385.1 Longimicrobiales bacterium
TGATACAGGCGGGCGTGCTGGATCGCGAGCGCAGCGCGGCGCGCGAGCGTTTCCGCGAGTGCGACATCGCGTTCATCATAGCGGCGTCCGGACTCCGACATCGCGACGGTCATTGCCGCGAACGCACGTTCGCCGACGATCAGCGGCACGATGATGACGGACCGCGGTGCCAGAGCGCGGAGCGCTTGTGCGTGCTGGTCATCGCTTGCAAAAGCATCGGTCGCCTGCACCGGCACTTCCGCGGCCCACTGTGTCTTGCCGGTGCGCAGTACCTCGAGCGTCGGATGATTTGACTTCACGTTCTTCTCGACGAAGTGCTTCCGGCTCGCGAGCAGCTTCTCTTTTTCCGGGTCCCTGTGCGCGTAGCCGAGGCAAACAAACGTGCCGTCCTCCTCGATGGCATCGATCAGGCACCAGTCTGCAAACGCGGGAACCGCAAGACGCACGAGCTGCGCGATCGTCGTGTTGTAGTCGAACGACGTACCGAGCACACGACTGCCTTCGGCCAGGAATTCCATCTTGAGACGTTGTTCCTCGGCCTGCACGCGCGCGGCCTGCTCGAGCACAACGCGCTGCTTCTGCGCTTCCAGCTCGCGCCGCTCCCGGATGTCGCGCACTATGGCGACGCGTACGTTCCGCCCCTCGAATGTTGTTGGCTTGCCATGGATCTCGACGGGGAACTTCATACCGTCGCGGCGCATGCCCACGATCTCGAATGCCGTCTCGAAGCCCGTTACCGCGTGGCTCACGACCACATCGCGCGACTCCGGTGCGGGCAGGAAGTCGAGCACGAACTTGCCTTTCAGCTCGTCCAGCTCGTAGCCGAACATGCTGAGGAAGCTCGGGTTCGCATCGAGCAGCACGCCCGCCTCGTGCAACAGAATTCCTTCGAGGGCTAGTTCCGCGAGCCGGCGATAGCGGTCGATGCTTTCCTCCAGCTCCTTGCGCGCGTAGTTGCGTTCGCTGATGTCCCGGATGAACGCAGTGAAAACCGCGGGGCCGGACAGCGGCATGCGTACCATCGTAAGCTCGATGGGAAATTCCCTGCCATCGGAACGCATGCCGCCGGTCTCGGTGCGACGGCGCAGCATCGTCACATCACCGGTGCGCAGGTGCCGTCTCACATCGGCAATGTGTTTTGCGCGCAGGCGCCGTGGAATGACCGTGTCCGCAACGCGCGCGCCAATCACTTCAGCGCGCATGTAGCCGAACGTAAGCTCGGCCGCTTCGTTGAACTCGGTGATGATGCCGTTCTCATCGAACGAAATGATGCAATCGAGCGCGGAGTCGACAATTGCGGTCTTCCGCAGCTCGCCTTCACGCGCGGTGGCCTCGGCGTGCAGTCGCGTCGTCGTGGCGGACAGCTCCTGTCCGATGACGTTGATCATGTTCAGGAGCTCCTGCACATCGTCTTCCGCGTACGCGCCGCGGCTCAGGAACTCCATCACGCCATACAGGTTATCGCCTGAAAAAATTGGCAAGCCGAGTGAGACACTGAGGTTGGCAGCGGCGGCTTCCTCGTTCCGCCCGTGCGTCGATGCCGTAGTTGCAAGGCCCGCTGCAACAAAGATCTTGCCGCTCACCCACGCGCTGCCCGCTGCGCCTTCGCCCCTGTACAGCTCGCGCGCCCGATTCGCATTCTCGAACGCGATCAATGTCGGCTTTTCTTTTCTGCGGAATGCATCCGTGCAGCGCAGGAACGACTGGCCTTCCGATGGACGCCAGAACATGCCGATTTCCCAGTGCAGGCTCTGGCAGATCGCACGCAGAACTTCACCCACATTGTATCCTGATGACGGCGCCGCGCCTACGATTTGCGAGACGTTGTATTCGGCGGCCAGGCGCTGCTCGCGTCGCTTGCGCGTCGTCGTGTCGACAACGAGCACCAGCGTTTCTGCGGGTGCCAGCGCGTCTGCGCGCACCTCCGATGCGACGACCTGTACCCAGAGCAGCCGGCCATCGCCGCGCACGAAGCGAGTCTCGATCGAGCCACTGAAAGGCTTGCCGCTGCGCACGCACTCGCACAGATCCTTCCAGGTCGTCTCATCCGGATGCTCGAGCGTCGCCGGATCGAGCAACATCAGCTCATCGGCCAGGTACCCCGTGAGATCGCACAGGCGCTGGTTTGCATATGACCACGCGCCATCCGGCGTCAGGTACGCAGCCGCAATTGGCGCGTCGTCATAGGACGCGCGCAAAAAGGCGTGCGGGTGCGCAGCCGGAAGCGATTCCCTGGAAGCGGACGCTGCGTCAGTATCCATTGGAATCTTCGACACTACAGCGCGGCGCCGGCATGAATCGTCGGCACCGTGAACCGGAATGTGCTGCCCCTGCCGACCTTGCTTTCAACCCAGATGCGTCCGCCGTGCCCTTCGACAATCGCTTGTGCGATCGTGAGACCAAGGCCGATCCCGCGCCGGTCGCGCTTGTCCGCCTGGAAGAAACGCCGGAACACGTGCGGCAATTGTTCGGGTGCAATGCCCGGCCCTGTATCGATCACGGAGAATTGCACTTCAGCGCCAACGGCGAGCGCGCACAGCTCGACGCAGCCATTGGGCGGCGTGAACTTGAGTGCATTGCCCACGAGATTCGAAAACACCTGTTGAATGCGTGCGGGATCGACAAACACGGGCGTGAGTCCGTCCGTACTGCAGATTCTCAGCTCGATGGAGCTCGCTGCGGCGAGTGGACTCAGCATGTCGACCGCATCCGCCATCAGATTCGAAACGGATTCCGAGCGCGCTTCTATGACGAGGCCGCTCGTGTCCATTCGCCGGACATCGAGCAGGTCCTGGATCATCCGGTTCATGCGATTGGCGGCGCGCTGCAGAATCTCGAGCTGGCGGGTCTCCATCACGCTTTTTCGGGAGCCCATCAGCTCGCTCAGCAGGTCCGCGCCCATCACGATCGTGTTGAGGGGATTCCGCAGATCGTGCGCGACAACCCCGAGCATCTCGTCGCGCGCCTGCGTTGCCTGCTCGGCCTGCTGGTAGAGGCGCGCATGCTGAATCGCGAGTGCGGCGCGCCGCGCAAGCGTCTCGGCCATGGCCAGGTCGCGCTCGTTGAACCTTCTGCCGGACTCGGACATCGCGAGCGTCATTGCCGCGTAGACACGCTCACCGACGACCAGCGGAACGATGATGGCCGAGCGCGGATCGAGCGCGCGCAGGACTTCGCGATGCGCGTCATCGGTTGCAAAACTATCCGTCAGTCCTGGCGGAACGTCCGGCACATAGACCGTCTCGCCGGTGTTGATCACGTGCATGATCGGATGATTGCCGCGCGCGAGACCCAGCTGCAGCTGCACCAGCGACCCGAGCACGGCTTCCTTCTTCGGGTCCATGTGCGCGTACCCGAGGCGCGTGAACGAGCCATCCTCTTCGATTGCATCCACGTCGCACCAGTCCGCGAAAGCAGGCACCATCAGGCGGACCAGCTGCGCGATCGTCGTGTTGTAATCGAACGAAGTGCCGAGAACCCGGCTCGCTTCAGCCAGGAATTCCATCTTCCGATGCTGTTCTTCCGCTTCCGCGCGCGCAGCCCGCTCCAGCAGCAATCGCTGCTCCTGCCGCTCCAGCTCGCGCCGCTCCGTAATGTCGCGCACCGTCGCAACGCGCACATTGCGTCCCTCGAACGTCGCTGCGCGACCTTTGATCTCGGCCGGGAACGTCGTCCCATCCTTTCGCCGGGCGACGATCTCGAACGGCAGCTCGAAGCCCGAGCGCGCATTTGTCCGCGTGATGCTCCGACTCTCGGGCGCAATCATGAAGTCGAGAATGTACTTGCCCTTCAGCTCGTGCAGCTTGTAGCCGAACATCCGCAGGTACGTCTCGTTCGCATCGAGCAGCTTGCCGGCTTCGTGCAGCAGGAGTCCCTCCTGGGCGAGCTCCGACAATCTTCGATAGCGGTCATTGCTCTCCTGCAGCTCCCTGCGCGATTCGTATCGCTCACTGATGTCACGAATGAATGCTGTGAACACCGCGGGTCCCGGCAACGGCATCCGCATCACCGTCAGCTCGATCGGGAATTCTTCGCCGTTCGCGCGCATGCCCGTCGTCTCAATGCGCTCGCCGGACGCCTGGCCCGCACCCTCCGTCAGGTGTCGCGCCACGCCGGCGATGTGCACATCGCGCATCGATGCAGGAATGATCGTCTTCGTCAGCTCGGTGCCGATCACGTCCGCGCGTGTAAATCCAAACGTCAGCTCGGCCGCTTCATTGAACTCCGTAATGATGCCGGACTCATCGATCGTGATGATGCAATCGAGCGCAGAATCCACGATCGCAGTCTTGCGCAGCTCGCCCTCACGTGCGGCGGCCTCTGCATGATACCGCGTCGTACTGAGACTCAATTCCTGTGCGATGAGCCCCACTGTATCCCGCAGCTCCTGCAGATCTTCTTCCGCGTACGCGGCGCGACTGAAAAACTCCATCACACCAAACAGCTCATCGCCGCTGAACACCGGAAAGGCGAGCGCCGCTCCCAGACCCGCATTGAGCGCTTCACCATTGCGTCCGAACGTCGACGTCGTGGTCAGGTCGTGCAGCATGACGGGCTCGCCCAGTACCCAGCTCGTCCCCGCCGCGCCATCGCCCTTCGACAACGTTCGCGAACGACTCGCGCTTGCGAAGCGCAGCAGCGCTGCCGTCCTGCTCGAAGACCATGTCGCTTCACAGCGCAACACGCCTGGCGTCTCCGATGGCGCCCAGAAAACGCCAATCTCCCAGCTCAGACTCTCGCACAGCGCCTCCAAAACCTTTGGCGCATCGATTCCCGGAGCAGGCGCATCACCCAACACTTCAGAGACTGCAAACTCCGCTGTGAACCGCTGCTCGCGCCGCCTGCGCTGCGTCGTATCGACAACCAGCACCATCGTCTCCGCCGGGGCCGCCGGGTCTACCCGCACCGGCGTCGCAATTACATGGACCCAGACCAGCCTGCCATCGCCGCGCACAAATCGCGTTTCCGCCGATGCATGCGCCACCGCGCCCGCTCGCACGCGCGCGCACAGGTCCTTCCAGAACGTTTCTTCGGGATGCTCGAGCGCGGCAGGATCCAGTAGCAACAGCTCGTCGGGAAGGAACCCGCAGATGTCGCAAAATTTCTGATTCAGGTACAGCCAATCCCCCGCAGCCGTCAGATGGCCGGCCGCTACATCAGCCCGGTCAAAGGATGCCGGAAGAAAGGCGTGTGGTTCGGGCAACACGCGCGCTAAGGGATTGGGCGGGTTCGGGTTCTGGCGCATGGACGCTTTCGCCATGTCTCCTCCGGACGGGTGGAGCACGGCACGAGCGTGCTGGCGGAAATCTAACGCGATTCCGCACACTTGTGCAGCGGTTTGTGGCGGGGATGTTTGCGGGTGAAAAAAACCGCAGAGTGAGTCGGACGCCTCACTCTGCGGGAAAAGGTCCATTAGCAGGCCGCAAATCTATGTCGGACTACATTTTGGACCGTACATACATCCCGTCGAACGATGGCGTCCACGTCTTTCCCTCATCCGTCGAGCTTTCGATAAACTGACGGACCGAGTCAGCCGAGACTTTGGTAAATGTCATTCGACTCGTGAGCATTTTACCGCCAGGACCAACGCTCTCACCCTGAAAGCGCATTGCGCCGTCCCTGTACTCGCCGAGGTAGTTCGTCGAGCCGCCATTGTCCGCAACCCAGATCTGGCGCCATTTGTGGGTGCCGGTATCATAGAAGTTGAGGCTTTTCCCCTTGTTGCCGAACGCGTCGGTCCAGTTTTCGAGTAGTGCGCAGTGCTCGAGCATCGACGTGATCTCGTTGGTTCCGACCTGTGCGCCACCGCCCTGGGCTCCCTGCCCGAAGACATTCCATTTGCCGATCCAGAAGTCGAACTGCTGAGCGGTGTCTGCTGTGCGACACGGGTGCGCAACGGCGTCCAACGTTGCAATCAGCTTCATCCAGCGCGCCTCACCGTGCAGCGCATCGAAATCTTTTTGGGTCTGGACCACCGACAATGGAATCGCGCCGCTCGACGCCGCTGTTTCCAGCGCAGTGAATGCAGCTTCGTTGTCGTGCTTCAGCGCATACGCACGTGCGAGTCTGAAACTGGCGCCGTTCGGCTGGAACTTGAGCTCGAGCGCTTTCTGGAGCGGAGCGATTGCCTCATCGCTCCTGCCTTGCTCCTGCAGGGACGTGCCCCAGCGGTACCACGCCATTCCATTTGTCGTTTCGCGCTTCGCGATGATCTCGTACGCTTTTGCCGCGCCGGCCCAATCCTTCTTCGCGAACAGGGCTTCTGCGTTGTTTTGTGTCGAGACAGCGGCCGCCTGCGCGTGCAGGACCGTCGGTGCAATCGACACTGTCAACAGCAGCGCCCGGAGCAATGCTCGCATGCCTGATCCTTTCTGCAGATTCGTCTTCATGTGCTTACTGCGTCTTCGTCTTCATCCGCCGCTTCAGACGGCACGGACCTGGAGGCTGCGGCCATCAGTGCATCGCGGTAATTACGGCTCAGCTTCAGCTCTTCGCCG
>JBBQYT010000124.1:0-6489 GCA_038208385.1 Longimicrobiales bacterium
GGCAGTCTGTCCGCGTTGCGGTGCAGTGATGAAGAAGCTGCGTTTTTCGAGGGCGGGCAAGGCGTTCATCGTCCCGGGCGATAGTGGAGAGATCGCAGTCAGCTTTACGTGTACGCGGTGCCGTTATTCAGATGCGGATGATGGACCGCGCATCGAAGGCGTAGCAGCTGAGCACGTTTTGCGTCGCGTGCTGGCACACAGACACTTCAATGGTGCGTCTGAGAATCGTGTGCGGGAAGCGACCGGACTCATCGAGCAGATGGGCGCTGCGTCAGCACTGACACAGTCGCTTGCGAGCGAGCGAATGCGAATCAAAGACATCGGCGGCAGGAAAAATCGCGCGCGCTCGATTGCGCTCGAGATCGCCGTCAATGATGACAACGAACGCAAAATGCTGGAGCTCGAGCTTGCGCAAATCGAAGAGCGCTGGCGCGAGGAAGAAGAGATCGCTGCAATCGTCGACGGCGAGCTGACCAGAGCGCCGTCCCTGCCGAAGTCGATTCAATCCTGATGCGGAATCGCAGCACTCGCATAAAAACAAACTCGATCATTTGCATCGCGCTGGCATTGCTCGCGCCCGCCGGCGTGCGCGCGCAGGACGCGATGCAGGGCATGGACATGAGCAACGGTCCGCACCTGTCGGTTGGTGCATCCGGCGTCGGACTGTTTACACGCGTGTCACCGATACTCGAGGGAAAGCCGCTGTCCGAAGGCTACCTGACACAGCCCAATATCATGCTCCACGGCGGCGCACTGCACGACCATCTCGCGTTGTACGGAACACTGAATGGCGAAGGCATCACGCTGGGGCGCGGTGAGCTGGATCCGGGCGCGTGGGGCGAGGGCTACGTCGATCGCAGGCACCCGCACACGTATCTGCACGAGCTGATTGTCAGCGCACAGGTGACGTCGTTCGGAACGCACGCATCGTTGTCGACGGGGAAAGGATTTCCTGCGTACGGAACCGATGACCCAATGATGCGGCCGTTCGTGAAGTACCCGGTGAATCATCACCTGTCGCAGATACTCGAGCGCTACGTCCTGATCGGCGGCGTGCGTCGGGGTATCTTCATGCTCGAGGGGTCTCTATTCAACGGCGACGAGCCCACGCATCCGGGCGATTTCCCGGACGCGAAGCACTTCGGCGATTCGCATGCGCTGCGCGCAACGGTGATGCCAATCAGGAACGTCGAGGCACAGCTGAGCCATGCATTTGTTGTCTCCCCTGAAAACGATGTCGGTCGGGCACTCGACCAGCGCAAATGGAGCGCGTCGGTTCGCTACGGCCAGTCCGAGTCCACGAGTGACGGCAGCTACGCGTTCATCGAATGGGCGCGCACGCAGGATGAAACGGGCGGTACACCGCTGTTCACATTCAGAAGCGTTCTCGGAGAAGCTGCTACGCGACAAAACGGATTCCAGCTCGCGGCCCGCTACGAGGACACGACGCGCCCGGAAGAGCAGCGCCTGGCGCCGGGTTTCTTTCGGGTCCAGAGACCAGCCAATGACTTCAGCATCATCGGCACGACGCGCTGGCGAACGGTGACCGCGTCCGTGGGTCTGCGCACGCAGCCGTTCAGCTGGCTCGCTGCAGACCCGTTCGTGGAGCTCGCTCGTGCGAAGGTGAACCTTTTGAAGCCGAATCCACTGTTCGACCCCGCCGCACTGTACGGGTCGACCGTCCTTTGGACGTTCTCGCTCGGCGCCCGTATCGAATTGGGAGCAATGCAGATGCGAATGGGTAGATATGGAGTCGCCGACACTGGCGGGATGGGTCACCAGCACTGATGCGCAGTACCTTTTTGTGTTCTGGAGGAAGTAAAGTGATGCTTTCGAGGAAATCGCTGGTCGCAGTCGCGTTGAGCGTCTTTTCGTTCGGCTGCCAGGATTCCACTACCGCGTTGCCGGGCAAAAGCACAGAGGACACTACGACGGTGGTGTCGACAAAGCCCTGGAAGAATGGCGCCTTGACGATCAGCACCATCGGCTCGGTAGGTCTGGTCAGTGAGCGGATCACGGCCGAGATCGCCGCCGATGGCAATGTCGCATATACGACGACGTGGGGCTGCAAGACTGGCGGCAAGTGTGGCAATGCCGTGAAGATCTGGAACGTGAGCGGCAACACGCCTGTGCTGGTCGACAGTCTGATCGTTGCCGATGGCAAAGTGAGCACTACGAGCGATGTGCAGATCTCCGATGGCGACAAGAAATTGCTCGTGACGTCGACGGAAGGATCGTCCGGCTCCGGCGCGATTCAGATCTACGATCGCACGAATCCATTGAAGCCTGTGTTGATCTCGACATTCTCGAGCTCGTCGACACTGCCGGGAGTGCACACTGTAAAGCTCGGGCACGTGGGTAGTCGTTATTACGCGTTTCTGCAGATCGATCCAAGTCCCGTGCAAACCGTCATCGTAGACATCACGACGCCGCAAGCGCCGGTCGAGGTCACAAAATTTGTCACTGGCGCGCCTCTCTACGTGCACGATGTGTTTTTTCGTGATGGCTATCTGTTCGCGGGATATTGGGACGAGGGACTCAAGATCTTCGACGTTGGTGCGGGCACGTCCGGCGGCACGATCTCCAGTCCAAAACAGATCGGCGCCATCGTGACGACTCCCGGACTTGGTGCCGGAGCTCCGAAATCCGAAGCGCACAACATCTACTGGTATAAAGACCCCGCTGGCGGTGCGTTCGCGAACAAGTATGCGTTCGTCGGACAGGAGGGAAGCGGCGGTGTAGGCACCAGCTCGAGCGGCGATATTCACGTCATCGACGTCACCAACTTCGCGGCCCCGAAAGAAGTCGCATTCTACTCCGTTACAGGTGCAGGCACGCACAACTTCGCAGTCGATGAGGCCAACGGAATTCTGTATGCCGCGTACTACAACGGCGGCGTGCGCGCGATCGACATTCGCGGCGATCTGAGCACCTGCACGGATGCGCAAAGAGTTACGGATCCGTTGAAGGCGCGCTGTGACTTGCGCCTCATGAAGCGCGAAGCCGGCGTGTGGCTCCCGTCAACACAAGTGTATATCTGGGGCGTCGCACTCGTCGGCACAAAGCTGTACGCGTCAGACATGATCAACGGCATCTGGAAGCTCGACATCAGCAACATTCATCCGTAACGGGGAGCTCGGATGGCCATGCAGCCGTGGGTTCGCACGATCTATCTCTATCTCTTTGCCTTTGTCGGTCTGCTGCTCGTGACGATGGGCGGTGTGCGCTTCGTTTCGCTCGCACTCCGCGCTACCATCTTCACACAGGCCGACGCACAAGAGAGACTCAGAATGCCACCGCAGCCGCCGTTCGGACCCAAGGGCGAAAGCATCCAGACGCTCTCGCAAAACCAGCAGCTCTCGAATGAAGATCGTGCCGCAGTGCAGCAATGGATTGCAGAGTACAAACGCTATCAGACTGAAAGCGCTCTCATCGATCCGGTGCGCGCGAATCGCGAGCGCGAAGCCGCAGGCGCGCTCGCCATGATCCTGGTCGGTCTCCCGCTATACCTCTTTCACTGGCGACTCATCCGCCGCGAACCCAACACCGCAGTGTAGTCACCGGATCACGGATCACGGATCACCGTTTACGAAGCAGAAATCCGCCACTGACCAGCACGCCCGGATGCGGACTGTATCGGCCGCGGCCATACACGTAGCTCGCTTCCACAAAACGATCGCGCCCCGCTCGCACGCCGAAACGATATTCGCGCAGCGCCTCGTTCCCGCGAATCGTGCGATGCTTAAGGCCGTCTGCATGCATCGTATACGTGACCACCGGCTGCACGAAGCCGCGCGTGTAGCGCGCATTCAATATCACAAGCAGTACATCAGACTGCTCGAACGTCGGCACACGCGTGCCGAACAACCCAAGACCAATCTCTCCACCAGCCAGTAATCCGCCACGCGCATAGCGCCCGCCCGCCGTCGCAAAAAAATCCGTTGCATCCCGATCGAGCCCCTTACGGTTGTCGGGAGTCGGCAAACGCGTGCCGAACCGCAACACCGCCAGGAACGGACGCGCGGCCGGCGTGAGCCGCACCGTCGTCGCAACACTGTACGCTCCAGCATCCACGCGCGTGCGCCCATCCGGCACCCGTGTGCCCTCCTCAGGCGGCGCGAACACCGACTGGTCAGTGAAGCGTCGCTGCAGCGTGCCCCCAGCCTCGAGCGCCACCCGCCCCGTCGTCCAGACGGCCGTAAAATTCCCCAGCTCGACCAGCCGCCCTTCCGTGCCGGCAAGGGCCGCGCGCATGTCGGAGTGAAGGCCGATGCCGGCGCGCGCGAAGACGAACGTACCAGGCGTAAATGCGTTCCATTCGAATGGCTCAACGGGCCGAAGCTGCCCGGACAGGCAGGTTGGCGCGAGGCTGGAAAGTATGACAAGGCAATGAGTTAGGATGCGCGGCACAAGTCGCCTGAAAACTGACAGGCAAAACGGACCAGAATATATCAGACGATGAAATTGACCCATCCAGAAATGGTCTCCGAAAGGTGGTCTCGCCGGTTTAGCGACCAAGGGCGTCGGACTAGAAGTGTTGGGAGAGAATGGAAACTGGTGATTGGTCGGCGTCGCGCCCGGCCCCGTTATTCGGGGTGGATGCTATCATTTTTTTGGATTCGCAGCCAGCCCGATTGTCTAATGCTTTGAAAAATTTACAGTTACGGAGCTGCTCGACGTGCGTTTTTGGACATAGCTCGAGGCTGGCGTGCCAGCTCATTTTACGCTTCGAAAAAGGCACGGAACTCGCTTTAGTAGGCAAAAGAGAAGGGGGGAAATCGGGTGGTTTCCACGGGGTGGCCGCACCCGTTGCGGCTTGCAGATATAAAGGGTTAGGGGGGTTCAATCCATGTTGAAAAGGTCAATTTATATCGGGGTCTTTTTCGCGGCGACAATGGCGCTGGGAGCATGTGCTCCCGCGATGAACCAGGGTGTGGAGAGCGATGATCCGCTTGCCCAGACGAATGTGAGCGCATCAGTGAAGGTCGCGAACAATGGCTGGTCAGATGTCGACGTGTATTTGTTGCGGGGTTCGTCGAGAGTTCGCCTTGGCATGGTGACGAGCATGTCGTCAGGGCGGTTCCAGGTGCCCGCTTCGTTCCTGAACGGTTCGACGGACCTGCGTCTTCGTGCGCACCCGATCGGCGGGTTTGATGATTACGAGACGCAGTCGTTGCTCGTGAGCCCGGGTCAGCACGTATCGCTGACGCTCCAGAACAACCTGAATCTCTCGTCATATTCGGTTTTCTAAAGCAGTGGGTTTTTCTGAAGAGAAGTCTTTGAAGTCATAGATGAGAGGGCGCCGAATGGCGCCCTTTCCATTTTCATGCTGTTTTGCGGGTGGCAAGGGCGATCCAGCCTATGATGCCGATGGCGGCGAAGCTGAACCACTGGATGGCGTAGCCGAGGTGCGGCCCGTCGTCGAGCTCGGGGGGCGGCAGGCGCGTGGGTCTGATGCCCGATCCGGGCTCGGGCAGCGCCTGGATGTACGCGCTCGCGACCGGGTAGGGAAAGCGCGGGATGACGGACTCGTTGAGCCGAAAGAGCACGCGTCTGAATCCGGGTTTTCCGTCGTGTGTGTCGCCGGCGGGCGGGAACGGCATGACGATGCCCTGCAGGCGTCCGGACTCACTACCCGCGAGCGGTGACAGGTCGACTGTCGCTGCGTCGGGAGACGGCAGCCAGCCGCGGTTCAGGAGGATTGCCGGCCCGCCGCCGAGGCGAATGGGCGTAAGCAGGTACACGCCGGGCTCTTCCCTGTAACTTCGGCCTGCGAGCACGATCGAGTGTTCGGGATCGTACTGCCCCTCGATGGTCACGCGCCGGTAGATGACGCCGGTGGTATCCCGCATTCCGAGTGACAGGTCGACGGGCGGGAGTGCCATGCGCGCTGCGATGGCTGCGTTCCGCTGGCGTCGCTGGCCAAGTCGTGACAGCTGCCAGAACCCGAGCCGGACACAGGTGGCAACGACGACAAGCACGAGGACAGTACCGGCAATGCCTGCCGGGGAAATGCGTAGGGGGCGGTTCAAGGCAGCGATTAGCGATTAGTGATTAGTGATTAGTTAACGGCGCAATCTAAGTGTTTTTGCAAAAGAAAACGCCCGGTGGCGTGTGAACCACCGGGCGTCTCAATAGCGATGAACAACTAATCGGTAAGAATATACTTGACTCCACCTGCGAGGTGGTAGCATGTTGCTAACATTGCTATCCCCTCTCAGGAGGTTTTCTGACGTGGCCTTTGTAAAACCGCTGTACCCACGCGGTAGGGTGGACTGGGCTGGCGAAAGCTTAAACGATTTCAGGGTTGAAGGTGAGGACTTTGAACTCGCTTGGGAAATCATGAGCAATTGGTGCGCTGCGCACACGCTGCCATTACTGGTCGTGCAGCGCACCCTCTCGCGTCGAATGGGAGGGATTACAAAGGACTGCCTCATTGGCCGTCGAATCAAGCGGGTTCCGTCGATTCTGTTCAAACTTGCCAATCAA
>JBBQYT010000125.1:0-6487 GCA_038208385.1 Longimicrobiales bacterium
GAAGACTCAGCACTGTCATCTTCACCGACCGCGCCGACGACGAACCAGTCTGCGCCCGCAGCGGCGCCGACACCTGCGGCTCCCGAGCCCGCACGGATTGCGCAGAGCTCCGCGGATGCGGCGCGGAAATCGGAAGTAGCATCGGCAAGACCAGCGGCGCCGGCGCTCGGACCCGCAATCAACGAGGCCGACTTCAGCGGTGCTGGAAGGGAAAGCGGTAAGGTGGCGTCCGATCAGGTTGCGGTAGCTCCGGCTCCGGCTGCGGCGCCGCCGCCGAGCGCCACCGCAGAGAATGCACAGGCACCAGCGCGCGTCCTGAGCACGCGGACTGACGCGCGCTGGGTTGCGGTAGAACGTGCAGAAGCAGAGCGTCGCCTGGGCGAGAAGGTGTTTACAGTCGCAGGCCTTTCGGTTGTTTCGTTCGAAGTGCCGGCAACACAGGACGAGCGCGTTGTACGGGTTAGGCAAACTCTCGCAAATGGATTGCCGCTCGAGCTGATCGAGCAAACACAGCAGGCTTCCGCAAAAGCGCGAACCCAGGTTTTCGACCGCGCGCGAGAAAAACCGGCAATCATGGATGAGCTGAAGGCCGGCGCCGCAGATCGCCGCGACGCTCCGGCAGAGGCCAGCGCGGCGGCAGGTTCAGGTCGCAGAGAGGATCGCGCGCAGGAAGCGAAGAAGACGGCGGCGCTCGCGGCAAGCGCTGTCAATCAGGTGACGATCACGCGCGGTACTCTACAGATCCAGGGGAGCGCATCGTTGCAGCCGCAGGCGTTGCGTGATCTGCTGGAGAAAGCGCCCTGAGTCAGACCGCCACCTACGTGGGAGTTTGAGCTCGCTTACCGCGCGACGCCAGGAACAGTGCAGAGCTGACAATCAGTGCAATCCCCGCGACCTGATCCATCGCAAGCGACTCGCCGAGTAACGCCACTCCCAGCAGTGTCGCAACAACCGGCTCGATCGATGCGAGCATGCTGGCCGTGCTCGCCCGCAAATATGCGAGTCCACCCAGGAACAGCAGGAACGGCACCAGCGTTGCTACGATGCCGAGTGCAATGAGCAGTACGACGGTCCGCGCGGAATGAATGGGTACAACCCACGCCGGCGCGATGACGGACATCACGATTGCGGCAGTCGCGAGACCGTAGAACGCAGTCGTGACGGAACTGAATCGTCGCGTCGAATACTTGCTGAGAAGTGTGAACAATCCGTAGCTCAATCCCGACGCCAATCCAAGCAACAAACCCACCGTGCTCACGCGCTCTTCCTCGAGAGTGTGCAGCACTCCCGTCACGAGAAATACGCCCGCGAGAACAGCGATCAGCGTGAGTATTTCTGCGCGGCCCGGTTTTCTGCGCTCGTTGATGCTGCTGATCAGAAGAACGAATGCGGGCGCTGTGTAGAGCAGCGCTGCCGCAACTGCGACAGCCGTACGCTCGATCGTCAGGAAATACAGCGCCTCGAAAAATGCAAAGCCGCCGATGCCGTAGCCCACCAGGAAGGGAAGGTCACGCGCGCGAATGCGCAGCTTGTGCAGCTGCGGAAGCATGACGAGGCCGAGCCCGATGAATGCGATGGTCGCGCGAACGCCGGCGAGCTGCAGCGGTGTATATCCGTCACGATATAGGAATTTCCCGAAGAGTCCGAGCGTGCCCCAGAGCGAGGCCGCGGCGAGAATCATTGCGGCGCCCAGTACTGGGCGCCGCGTCATCGAAGACAATTGAACGTTACCGAGCAACCGTCTGTTACTTGTTGGCTAATGCGCTCCATGCATCGGCGCGCGCGACGTGGCGAGTCACTTCGGCCTGGTCTCCGAGCTCTGCGTGCGCCTGTGCAGCTGAGTAGTGTGTGTATGCGTAGTAAACCGGAATGCCCTGCGTCGCTGCATCGGACCAGTGATCCCATTTGTCGGGGAAGCCATTGCTGTGCACGAACACGTTCCACAGCAGCGAGTCCGTGCGCGGCAGATTGATGTACGGTCCCATCACGACGGACATCGCGTTTGCAGGCAGCTGATAGATGCCGTGCGCAGGATCCGGTCGCACCGGTCCGTTGTGCAGCTTGAACGCGACGCCCTCGCGGATCAGGAAATTCGTAAGGTTGAGATCGTCGTAGGCCTGCGTCGTCGTCGCATAAAAAATCGGCCGGTCATCGATCGAAGTTTTCAGGATTGCCGTCATGAAGATGTCCGCCGGTATGAGCACTTTCCCGCTCGGAACGGTGCTCTGAATCATGCCGGCTTGCACCATCAACGGCTCCTGTACCACGAACGGCGCTGTTGCCGCAATCTCATCGATCTTTGCGTCATCGAACGGGATGATGCTGCGCGTTGGCGGCATCATGCCGGGCTCGAGAACTTTCGGCAGCGTTGCGTTCGCGTCGGTGTGCAGCGGCACCTGCACGTTGTAGAACGGCGCTGATGCCACCGGCTTGAACGGACGCTGGCAGATGATGCGCGTCGGATCGTGCTCCGGACTCTGGTCCGGCTTGCACGGCCTTGTCAGATCGCGAATCTGCTTTACGTACCACGGCGTGTTCAAATAGCTCATCACGATGACCGTCACATCGCGCCGAACGCCTTCCACTTCCTGCACGTACCAGAGCGGGAATGTGTCGTTGTCGCCATTCGTGAACAGCACGCCGTACGGCTCGACACTCATCAGGAGGTTGTACGCCCAGTCGCGCGTCACGTAGTCGTGCCGGCGCGACGCCCAGTTCCAGTTCAGCAGCAGTGGCAGCAGTGCAAATGCCAGGATGGGCGACGTGAGGAACAAAGGCCTGCGCGACTCGGGCTCCGTGCTGGTGACGCGGCTCGCCAATCGCTGCCAGATTGCGGCGAGGCCAATGCCCGACCATAAGCCCCAGAGAGAAAAACTCACAATGAAGAAATAGTCGCGCTCACGAACCTCGCGTGCTTCAAGCTGTCTACCGCCCTCACTGAACGGGAATGAAAAACCGTACTTGAAGTTCAGGTAGAACACGAGTCCGAGGGACAGTGTCAGGAACAGCACGGCCATGTACAGCCATGTCGCGCGATCCTTCTTGTAGTGCCGCCACGAGCCGTAGCTGCCAAAGCCGAGGAACAGCAGCGTAACGATCGGACGCGGTGCACCGAACCACGAATGCTTGCCTGCAATCGAGCGTGCCCACTGCCAGTCGAAGTACTGCAGGTAGTTCGCGATCTGCGCGAAGAACAGCGAAGCATCGCGCGGCAGGTTGGGATCCACCGGATTCATCATCATGGACGGCTTGTCGTACTGCTTGCGTTGCAGCGATTCGGACAGCGCCGAACAGCCCGCCCTGCCAAACGTCAGGATGCTGCCGAGCGCGGAGCCAACCGAATTACACGTCGGCTCTGCTTCGTTGATGACTGGATGCAGGGCCGCGCGGAGTGGCAGGAACAGATGGATCGACAGTCCGATTACCGCAACGACGATGACACCGACGTAAAGTTTCCAGTTCGCAAGTGTGCGCGGCTCGACAACGAGAATGAAGACGAGCAGCGCAGGCGCTGCGAGAAATGCCATCAGATGGTTTGCGACAGACAGCGCGAGGATGAACACCATCAGCAGAATCAGATTGTCATCCTTGCCCTCGCCCAGACCATCGCGCCACTTGAACGCAAGCCACGACAGCAGTGCGATCGTGAACAGCGACACTGTGTAAACCTTTTCATTCACGTTCGACTGATTCCAGACAGTGAACGCCGTCGCACTGATCAGCACTGCGACGGAAGCACCGACGAGCCGGAATGCTTTGTCCTGCGAGAAGTACGCAAGAACGCGATGCGCGAGCAGGAACCAGCAGCCGTGTGCGAGCGCACCCATGGTCGCGCTGAAGAGATTGATGCGTACGGCGACGGGCAGGCCTGTCGGGCTCAGCAGAACATCCCATGTGCGCGCGAGCAGCACGAACAGCGGGTTGCCGGGCGGGTGCGGAATGCCGAGGATGTGCCCGGTGGCGATGTACTCGCTGGTATCCCAGAACGCTGTTGTCGGCGCGAGCGTCAGGGCATACAGCAGCCACACCAACACGGCGGCAATGCCCGCCTGCAGATACGGCGGCTGGTAGCGCTCGTGCTGCACAGCCGCTCCGCGTATTGGCCGTGGCGATGGTACGGTGTCGACTCCCGGCTTCATCCGTCTTCCTTTTTGTATCCATCGAATCGGCGCTTTTGCGGCGCCACGTAAACCCGAAACCTACTTGCTTTTGCCGGGATCGGCCACGCCGCAAGAACGATCGCCGTGAACCAGCTGCACTTTAACGACCCGCGATTTTACCGGACTTACTTGGCAGTACGCACGCGCGCGCACGTGAGGGATGCCCAACACCACGTATTCGTTAAACCGTCAGCAGTAAGCTGCCGCTCGCGAGAACCCGGACCCTCCATTCCGGCGGCACCCACGTCGTCGCACTGAACTCCGTAATCACCAGCGGCCCCGTCTTCTCGCTCTCCGTCATGAGGTATTCACGCGCATAAACCGGGGCGATTGTCCGTTTTCCTCGGAAGAAAATTTCCGCGCTGCGGACTGGTACGTCGGATGACACGGCTTCGCCTTTGGAGAACGGCGGCACAGCCACGGCAGGCGCGGCCGCGGTCGCCTCGGTCCGCGCCACTACGACCTCCAGCACCGCATCGCGACGCGCAAATCCGTAGCGCGCCTCATGAGCAACGTGAAACGCCGTGGCCCAGTCTTCTGCCGGAACGCGCAGCTCGAAGCTCTGGCCCTTGTAGCGCACATCGAGCAGGTGGCGCAGAGAGACCGCGTCGGCCGGCACGCCGTCATCGGTCATCGATTGGAGCGCTGCTTCATCCAATTCCGCGAATACGCGAGCGAGCACATCCGCGTCGAGTGCATTGCCCTGTCCGAGCAGTGTGCGCGTTTCGTCTTTGCGTGCGGGCGCCACCTGCATGCCCCACGCCGACAACACGCCAGGCGAAGGCGGCACGAGCACTCGTGCAATCCCGAGGCGCTGAGCCAGCTCCGCAGCGTGCAAACCCGCAGCGCCACCAAACGCCACGAGCGTGAAATCGACAGGGTCGTATCCGCGCTCGACGCTGATCACGCGCAATGCGCCCTCCATTGCAGTGTCGGCGACTTCGATGACGCCCTCGGCTGCTTCATCGGCGCTGCAACCGATCTGCCGTGCGAGCGCTTCCATTTGCGCCCCCACCGATGCGCGATCGAGCGGTGCACCACCGGCGAGTCGTGTGTCGGCCAGCCGGCCCAGCCACAACTGTGCGTCCGTCACCGTCACTACAGTACCGCCGCGGCCATAGCAGATCGGTCCCGGCGCGGCACCCGCGCTGTCGGGTCCGACGCGCAATGCGCCGCCCGAATCGACGCGCGCAATGGATCCACCACCGGCACCGACGGTGTGGATGTCGATGACAGGCACTGCAACGGGCAATCCGGCGATCGTGAATTCTCTCGTATGCAGCGGCTGTCCCGGGCACAGCGAAACATCCGTCGATGTGCCGCCCATGTCGAACGTGATCACATCTGTGTAGCCATCGCGACGCGCGATCTCCAGTGCGCCGACAACGCCGCCTGCAGGACCCGATAGAACCGTATGCACTGCCGCGGCGCGTGCGCGTTGAACCGTGAGCGCACCGCCCGCGGATCCCATGATGCGCACGCGCTCGGCGCCCGACTCGGTTTCGAGCGTGCCGAGATATCCGTCCATGAGCGGCGTGACGTACGCATTCACAATCGTCGTCGCGCAGCGCTCATACTCGCGGTATTCGGGAAGCAGCCCCGATGAAACCGATAACGGAATTCCTGTAGGCGATAGCGCAGCGGCCACCCTTTGCTCGTGGGCCGGATTGGCGTAGCTGTGGAGGAGGCAGACTGCAATCGACTGTGCATCTCCAATTCGATCGCGCAACGACTCGAGCTCCTCTGCATCGAGCGACTCGAACTCCTCTCCCGACGCATCGATGCGCCCCGCAATTCCAATACGATGTTCCGGTAGTACAATTGCCGGCAGGCGATGCCCGGTCAGTGCATACAGCTGCGGACGATTCTGTCGTCCAATCTCGATCACATCCTCGAAGCCGGCATTCGTCACGAGCACGACAGTCGCGCCGCGCCGCTCGAGCAGCGCGTTCGTGGCGACTGTGGAGCCGTGGATGAGCGTGAACCGTGGCTCGTGGCTGGTGCCTCGTGCCTCGTCAACACCAAGCACCCTGCGTATGCCGTCGATCACGGCGCGCGCAGGATCCCGCGGCGTCGATGGAATCTTCGCGATCGACACAATGTCGCCGCGCGCACACACGACATCCGTAAATGTCCCTCCTGTATCAACCGAGATGATGATGCGTTCGCTCAGCACACCCTCCTTGGTAACGAGCCACGAGCCACGAGCCACGAGCCACGAGCCACGAGCCACGAGCCACGAGCCACGAGCCACGAGCCACGAGCCACGAGCCACGTGTTGACGTTCCACGCCCCGCACCTGAAATTCCCCGACCTATGTTCAAACC
>JBBQYT010000126.1:0-6486 GCA_038208385.1 Longimicrobiales bacterium
AGTGTAGAGATTCAATATCATAGTGTTGCGGAAGCGGTGCGTCGTTCCTCGCTCCGCGACGAATTGCTACGCGCCGGTGCGGAGGACCAGCCGGAAGAAGAAGTGCCGGGAGACGCGCGGCGCGGGTAGTCCTGTATGTTCTGCGATTTGTTGCAGCTCATCACGTGTAAATGCGCGCAACACGGAGATGGGCCCGTCGTGACGCGTGAGGCGATTGGTCCGCCACAATGTTGCGGCGAGGAGTTTTGCGCCGGCGTAGTTGGGCCAGTTGCGCTCGAGCTCGCTCACGACAATGCCACGCGTTGAAACACGCTGCAGCTCGCGCAGCACACGGTTCTGCTGGTCATCCTCGAAGTGATGCAGTGTCAGTGACATCAATGCGCAATCGAACGTGCCGTCTGCAAACGGCAGGTTCAGTGCGTCTGCCTGTTGAAACGACACTTCGGGATAGTCAACCGATCGTTCGCGCGCGACCTCGAGCATTTGCGGGTGCGTGTCGGTAGCGAGCACGCGCACCGTGCGACCGGTCTTGCGCGCCCAGCGTGCGATGACGCGCGGCAGATCTCCTGACCCGGTGCCGACATCGAGGATGCGCGCTGCGGCGCCGCGTGGGAGCAATTGATCGAGATGATGCAGCAGGGAAGTCCTGCCGCCGAGAAAGCGATTTACATCGTCGATCTGGGAAAGGCTCCGTCGCAACACGCGCGGATCATGGCCATCGTCATCCAGATGCTCATCAACATTGCGAAGTCTCTGCAACGCGCTCACCTGGTGCGTTGTGCCTGCTGTACAGTCGTTTCCGGCTCAACGTGCACGACGACTTCGCGCGCGCCAACCTCGGACGCAACGCGATGCTCGACGCTGTCGGCAATCGCGTGGGCGCGCTCGACATCGAGCGAACCGTCACAGCTGATTGTCAGCTCGGCAAATATCTCACCCTCGCGACCGCGCGAACGAACATTGTAGCAATCGACGACTCCGCCTGTGGCCAGCGCGATGCGACGAATGGTCTGCACATCGACCGCGCGCTCATCTACGAGGACGGGGACAGTCGTTTTGAGGATGGCGTATCCGGTGTGCGCGATGAGTGCCGCGATGACGAGCGTAAAGATGGGATCCGCCCAGGGGAATCCGGCGGCAACGAAGCCAAGGCCTACGAGAACCGCGACAGACGCGTAGAGGTCCGAGCGGGTGTGTGCGGAGTCCGCGATCAGCAGCTCGCTGTTGAGCTCGTGGCCGCGTTTGGCCTCGAATCGCGAAATTGCGAGCGCCATGATCGCCGAAATTGTCATTACGACGATTACGAGCGGAGTTGCGCGCGCGTGACTGCCGCCCGCAATGAGTCGCTCTACCGCGCTCGTCACGAGCTGGTATATCGTAATCGAAAAGAAAGCGACAGCTGCGAGTGCTCCGAGCGTCTCGAACTTGCCGTGTCCGTACGGATGCTCTTCATCCGCTTCCTGAGCAGCGACGCGCGCCAGCACGAGGGCGAGGATATTGTTGGTTGCATCGACACCGGAGTGTGCGGCGTCCGCAACTACGCTGAGTGCATGCGCAGAAATGCCTGCGACGATTTTCGCGATCACAATCGCGACATTCGCCACAAGAGTGAGCTCCAGCACCCGGGTAATCTCGGTGCGTCGCAGCTCACGATCGATGGTCTTTTTCTGAATCATCACGGGAGCGGCAAGATGCCTGTCTGCCGTGGGCACAGCAAGGCGCAACTGAAGATTGTGTCCGAATCCCGTCGCTCGCACGCTTTTATGGATATGAAGCGTCGCTTCGCGACGTGCCCCTCATCCGCACTTCTTCTCTGTGCGAGCGTGCTGCTAGGCCCGTGCGCAACGCGCGCCCAACTGCCCGACCCGGGTGCGTTCCGCGATTCACTGTCTCGTGTAACAGACACGCTGGCACTGCGGCGGCTGGATGCCGAGCACGCGCGCGCCGGAAGCTCCGCGGCGGTCCTCCTGCAACGTGGATTGGTTCATCTGCGCCTGCGCGAGCTGACGCACAGGGAGGGGCACGCGAGTGACGCACGGGAGCTGTTCGCCGAGGCAGAGCGCGCGGGAGCACCCAAATCCTGGACGGCGTACGGCATTGGCCTGTCCCTCACCGCTGCCCACGATATCAGAAGTCCCTCGCCGAGCGGTGTGTTGAACGGGATCGTGGTCGGCCAGGTGTTCGCGGAGATATTGGCGGATGCGGTAGCCCGTCAAAGGGACCGCGACGAGGAAGCCGGGCTGGCATACGATCGCGGCATTGCAGTTTCCGATGCGACATTGCTCAATGTGTTCTTTGCCGACATCGAGCCGATTGCATCCGATACCGAATAAGCGATGTGGCTGTCGTCGGACCAGACGACGCGGCGCGCGCAGCTCACACGATTCTGGGACATGCGCGCTGCGCTGTCGGGGCTCACGCGGGCAGAGCGAATTGCAGACACTACCGCAGGCTGGCTATCGCGAACGGGCGCTACTGGCGACGCAGTTTCCGCGGTGCACCCGATGCGACGGCGCTGTACTGGCAGCCGGCGAGCAGGCGTTCCCGCTTCGACGATCGCGGACTCGTGTATCTGCGTTATGGCGAACCTTCCGCGCGACTCACAGCACGATCATACGGCTCGGGTGGCGGCATCCAGATTCCAAATGAAAGCTGGGTGTATTCCATGCCCGATGGGAAAATGGAGCTGTTCAATTTCATTCGCCCGGATGGAATGAGTGGTGGCGCGGGCGCAGATTGGAGCCTGTGAGGGTGGGGCATTTTCAGGGTTGAAGAAATTGTTTCGAGGAAAGTCATCGTTTGCGGTTTGGATTCGATGGCGTTGCTTCCTCATCGTCGGTTGCGGGTGTCCAGGAGCTGCGGAAGCTGCAGGCGCAATTGCCGCAGGGTTTGTATCGAATTCGCGTTACCGTTACGGATCGAGCTTCCGGCGCGAAGGCAACATCAGGGCGCTTATTTCACGTTGTGGATCTATCCCGGCGTTGACTTACGCCCGGGACGTGCGAAGCCTGGAGCTGAAATCTGCAAGGGGCTGGGCGAGCGCGCGCTCGTCGAGCGTGAGAACCTGTCCATCGCGGTACAGGATGCGCCCACGCACGACGGTCAGGATCACGTCGCTGCCGCGTGTGGATTGGAAGAGCGTCGCCAGTGGGTCGTGCGTGGGCTGCGCGGCTGCGCCTGCGAATGAGACGGCGCACAGGTCTGCGTCCTTGCCCTCGTCGAGTGTGCCTACGCTGTGGTTCAGTCCCAGAGCTCGCGCGCCATCGATAGTGACCAGGCGCAACAAATCATTGCCTGACAGGAAGCTCGATGACCGCAGGCGGGCGCGCTGTGTGATTTGTGCAATGCGAGCTTCTTCGAGGACGTCCAGCCTGTTGTTGCTGGCGACGGAGTCGGTGCCGATGCCGAGCGAAATTCCTGCAGCGATCATCTCGAGTACGGGCGCGACGCCGTGTCCGAGGCGCGCGTTTGCGACGGGGCAGTGCGCAACGCTGACGCCGTGCGACGCCATGAGCGCGATGTCTGCGGCGTCGACGCCCACACAGTGGATCAGCAGTGGCGCGGTGGCGAGGATGCTTGTGCGTTCGAGCAGCGCGACTGTCGAGCGTGCACGCGGTGCTGTTTCAATGCCGCGCTTGCGGAGTCCGTCGGCGAAGACGCCGGTGCCTTCGCGCACGAGCTGGTCTTCGACAAGCGCTTCTGCGGCGTGCACGGCGAGCGGCAGGTCTTCGTTCAGCGCCATGTCGGCAGCCATCTCGAACAGCGCGTCTGACACTGTGTAGGGTGCGTGCGGCGATATGCCGATGCGGACCATATCGGTTTCACGCAGCCGCATGTCGGTGATTTTGTCGCGCAGTCCTGCAATAGAATCCTGCGCCTGCCCGGGCGCAGGTCCGAATACTTCGCGGTAGACGAGTCCGCGCATTCCTGCGTCTTTCAATGCGTCGAGCGCAGCGCCCGAATCTTCTGTTGCGCCCGTCGTCGTGATTCCATTCCTGATCGACTCAATGCACGTCCAGCGTGCGGCCACTCCGTATTCTTCCGCAGTTGGCTGTACATCGCGTTTGATTGCGTTGAGTGTCGGGATCCACGCGTCGAACGGAAGATCATCGAGCAGGCCGCGAAACCCGCACAGCTCGGGATGAGCATGCACGTTGACGAGGCCCGGCAGCAATGCGGCGCGGCCGAGGTCGATCACTTCGACATCGTCTGAAAAAGAATTGTCAGTGTTTGGCGCGACGCGTTCGATGCGGCCATCGGGGCTGACGAGCACGTACGCATCTCGCAGTGGCGCGGATGAGACGGGCAGCACCCATTCAGCGCGGTAGCAGCGTCTTCTTTTCGTCACGAATTTCGCCGGTTTCAGTTGGGGAAGCTGAACAGCTCGCCGGAAACGCCTGCCTGACGGGAGCGAACGATTTGCGGATCGCCGAATGATGTCGAGAGTCCGAGGATCTCGCCGACGGACAGGATGAACCGCACGTCTTTCAGGCTCGTGCCGGCAACGAGTGGGAATGCGATGTCAGCGCGATAGGTGTTGCGACTGCCGGCAGGAAATGATCCGCGCAGCCCAAAGCCGCCGCTCGCGCGCCATCCGGAATCAACACCGAACGGAACATCGCCTGGCCAGATGCGTCCCACATCGACAAAGGCAGAGCCACCGAGGTCGAACACTTCCTTGAACGGCCAGCCGAAGTAATAGCGATCTTCTGCCGTGAACACTGCGCGTCGTCCGCCCGGGAGACGTTCGGGATCGTAGCCGCGCAGTGCGCGATCGCCGCCGAGCGTCAGCTGAAACGGCGTCGTCGTCGTCCAGCCGCCTGCGCCGGCAGCGCGAAAGACAAGTGTGTGGCGCGGAATGATCGGCGGCTTCACGTACGCCAGCACTTCTCCCTCGCCGTATACATCTTTCCATTCGCTGCCCGGCGTCTTCGCGTGGAAGTCGCGGCGCGCATCCTGTCGCAACTGCGCAGTGATGACTGCCGGCCCCAGCTCCATGCCGGCGTACATCGTGACAGTGCCGAACAGGTCATCGTCATGAGAAAGCGAGGGAATCGAGCCCGCGAGCGAAATGCCACCTTCTGCCCCCAGCTTGATGTCCTGCTGTCCGCGCAGGCTGTCAAAGCCGCGCCGCTTGACCCACCAGACGTTGCGCTGGCCGAGCAGTATTGCAGCGCGCACTGCATCGACCGGCTGGTTCTGCGTCGTCACGTCGCGAACGTCCGTGCTGTCCGCGGGCGTGCGGTTGTCGTAGTCGTGTCCCTGCACGACGGTGACGACGCCCGGATAGCTGCGCTGCTGAAAGCTGAGACCGCCGCCAAACAGTGTCAGATTGCCGCGTCGTCCTAGCCGTTTTACGCCCGCGATGTCGAACGTTGCATCGCGCATCGGCACGAGGACGTGCTGGCGTTCGTTGCGCGTGGCGCCATCGCGTGAGATGAAATCGAAGAGACGGTCCTCGTGGCTGATGCTTTCGCGCGCAGCGTGCCGGCCAATCTCACCAACGAACGGGTGCGAGATCACTTCATCGAGGACGGAGCCGGCACGACTGCGGCCGGCCGCGAATTTTCCATCCCAGCGCGTGCCGAAAAGCTGCGGCGATTCGTACGTGACGCCATAGTCGCGTACAACCTGCGCTCTGCGATAGTAAAGACTGACCGCCTGGCCGGTGCCCAGCAGGTTCAATTCGCGAAAGCGTCCGCCCTGAAAGTCGATGCCATCGGAAAAGGCGACGCGCATGTCGACCTGGGTGGTCCATTCGTCCTGCGTGTCCACGACGACGTGGTAGCTGCCATCCGGCTGCTGCACGCCAAACACATCGGCTTGCGAAATGAAATCGTACGCGCGCAGCAGACGCGCGGACTCTTCAATGCGGATCTGGTCGTAACAATCGCCAACGCGAAAGAGCAGCTCCCGGCGAATAACGGAAGGGCGCGTGCGGATATGCATCTTGTTGGCGGTCCGGTAGGCCCAGCGGAAACGGCGCGCGAGGCCGGGATCGCTCATGTCGAATATCGAGTGGTTGTCGACGAAGATGGACGCGATCGCTCCCGTCCTGCAGTTCTTGCCCGCGAGGACGCGCTGCGCACCCCCGGCACGGAGCTCGGTGGTATCGGCTTTCGGCACGCCAAGGGTGTCACGCTCCTGCGCGAGTGCCGGCGTAGCGGCCCCGAGCAAAAAAAACAGGAAGAGCTTTCGTATCATCGAGCGAATTTACACTCCTTGCCGAGGCGTGGTCCAGTGCGTGCAAAAAACAGGTAAACCGCGCTCTGTAAGCGGCTTAGAGGGGTTCCGCGGGTGCCAGCCCGGGGCGCACCACAGCTTGACACGCCCGTGCAGAACGGGATAACCTAGCGAATTCCAACCCAATAGCGCCCTCGGGCGGTGCAGAGGAAGACAAGGATGGCCACGCGGCGACAAGACGCGCTCGATTATCACTCCCAGGGCAGACCGGGCAAGATTGCGGTGGTACCCACGAAGCCAGTG
>JBBQYT010000127.1:0-6459 GCA_038208385.1 Longimicrobiales bacterium
GTTCGACAGCGGGTTCACCTGCATCGCTGCGACTTGTCGCGCATGCCATTTTACGATGCCAGCTTCGACCTGGTCCTTTCCGTAGACGTCGTCGAGACGTTGCCGCAGCCGCAGCCGGTGCTGCACGAGATTGCACGCTTGCTTCGGCCCGGCGGCAAACTGGTCTGCAATATTCCCGGGTTCGAGGATGAAATTGCCGGCGTCAACATGAGACAGATCGGCGAGAGCCGTTTTCTTTTCCACGAGCGCTTCTTCTATCAGTTCTTCACGGAAGAAGAGGCGGTGGCACTTCTCGACTCGTGCGGTTTTGCCGTCAGGAGTGCGCGCATCCACACGTGGGCGGAGCCGGCGCATCCGAACTTCCGGAACGAGCCGCACGATCACACGAGCCGCGTCTTCATCGCGGAGCGCCGCCCATGAGCGTTCTGTCCATGCGGGACGCGATGCTGCGCGCGTTCAAGATCCAGCCGGGCGAAGGCTGGAGGGTCTTTCAGTTCGCGCTGCTGGGCGCGGTGATGCAGTCCGGCGTCGCCGTGGGAATGAGCACCGCGGATGCGCTGTTCCTCTCGCACGTCGGCATCGACCGCCTGCCCTACATCTACCTGCTCACTCCCGTGCTCATGATGCTGTACGTGCCCACGTACAGCTACCTGCTCGGACGCTACGGCATCGATCGTGTCTTTGAGATCACACTCGGACTCGTGATCGTCGGTGGCATTGGATTCTACATTGCAGTCTCGAATCTCAATCCGCACTCC
Source organism: Longimicrobiales bacterium (assembly GCA_038208385.1). GTDB lineage: Bacteria > Gemmatimonadota > Gemmatimonadetes > Longimicrobiales > RSA9 > JBBQYT01. The sequence continues at coordinate 759 of JBBQYT010000127.1, forward strand.
CCTGCCACCACCGTCGTCTACTTCCTCGCCAAATTGTATTCGGCGCTCTGGTACATCGGCCTTTATACGATGTTCTGGAACTTCACCGACAGTTATTTCGACATACTCGATGGCAAGCGACTTTACGCGCTCTTCAGCGGCGGCGGTTCGTTCGGCGCGATCATGGGCGGCCTCATTGTCGCGTGGGTGACGCGCGTTGCGCAGGTCGATCACCTCTTCCTCGTTTGGGCGGTGCTCGCACTCGCAACCTTCCCGCTGATGATCAGCATCCGCCGGAAGCACACGAAACTGGAGGAGCTGGAAGAAGCGGAGAGCGGTTTCCGCCGACAGATGACCGATACGATCCAGGGCATGCGCTCATCGTCGTTCGTGCTCGTATTCAGCGTGCTTCTCCTCACGACACTGCTGCTCACAACCATCAACGAATACCAATACCTGGCGATCTTTTCGCAGAACACATCGGAGCGCGACCTGGCCCGGCTGTTCGGTATCCTGTACGCGTCCGTGAACATCTTCAACTTTTTCGTCAATTTCTTCCTGTTCAACCGCCTCGTGCTGCGCCTCGGCGTGCGCAACGCCGCGCTCATCCAGCCGGTCACGTACATCATCGCATTCACGTTCCTGCTGCTGCAGGGCGGCCTTCCCGCCGCGGTCTTCGCGTTCTTCGCGTACCACGGCGTGCTGACGTCGATCGACTACAACAACCAGAACTTCCTGTTCAATGCAGTGCCTGCTGCAATCAAGCAGCAGGTGCGCACGATCATCGAAGGACTCGCGGAGCCGGTCGCCATCGCGCTGGGTGGCGCATTTCTTTTGCTCTTTGCGACTGATCTCGGCGCTGCGGCCGTTTCGATGATCGGTCTCGCAATTGCCGGCGCGACGTTCATTCTCGCGCTCTTTCTGCGCGCCGAGTACCTCAGCTCGATGATCATCATCCTGAAAAAGAGCTGGCTCGACCTCTCGAGTCCGGCCGATCAGGCGCTCGCGAACGTTGCCGAAGAGATGCTGCCCGAGCTGCGCGCGCGCGCGCTGCGCGGGCCGGCCGCCGCAACGCATGCGGCGATTCGCATCCTCTGGGTGAACGACCGCGAGATCGCTGTGCGCACGCTGCTCGAGTATCTCGAGGGCGCCACATCCGAGCAGGTGACGGATACGCGACCGCTGCTCACGATGATGCTGCACGACAAGGATGGCGAAGTGATTCGTCTGCTGTTGTACTGGCTGATCAATCAGGAGCAGCGGCTCAGTCCATCGTTCCTCGAGGAGCTCGGATATCACAGCCTCCTGCAGCCGCGCGATGTCGCCGGACTGTTCGACTCGCTCGATCCCGACGAAAACGCGGTAGCCGCCGTCACCTCGTGGAACAGCTGGAAGCCATCAGACCGGCTCAGTGCGCTGCGCGCACTCGAGACGCTCCTGCACGGCGATGTCGCGTCCGTGCGCGCGGGTGTCCGCGCCATCGGACGCCTCGGTCAGGAACGCCTCGCCTACTACATCGTGCCTCACCTGCGTCATGCAGCACCGGAAATCCGCAGCGAAGCAATGGTCGCAATCCACCGCGTCGCCACGCGCGACTCCAGCAGACTGATTCCGTACCTGCTCGCGGCCATTGAAAGGGGTGATGAGCACGACCGCGTGAAGGGCCTCGAGACACTCGCACAGATCGCCGATCCCAACTGCATTCCGCCGCTGCTTCGCATCAGCGACAGTTTCAGTCCATACGAGCAGCGCTACGTCGGCCGGGTGCTCAACGCGATCGGCCTCAAGAGCGTGCCCAACGTCGTATCTGTTCTCGAAGACGCACGTTTCTCGTATGCGGGACGCATCATCGCTGCACGAGCGCTCGGCCGGGTCGCGTTGCCACAGCTCGAATCGATCTCGCCGACACTCATCGAGACGGAGATCCGGCGCGCCTATCAGTTCGCCTATTTCCACGACGTGCTGCAGGCGGATGGTGCTATCGAGTCCGGTGCGATTGTGCTCTCCCGTTTCTACCGCGACATGCAGGACCTCATCATCGACTTCATCCTCGAGATCCTCACGATCGCAGGACGCCTGCCGGACTTCGAGCTCATCAGCTCTTCACTCCGCTCGCGCAATCCAAAAGAGCGTGGCAACGCGATCGAGACCATCGAGCAGGGCGTAAGCCGCGCGGTCTTTCGAGTTCTCCTTCCGCTCATCGAGCCGAAACGCGCGGCAGAACGGACGGCGCTCTCGAAGCAGTTTGCCGAGCGCGTGTGGACCGGAACACAAATCGTCGAGAACGCATTCAACGGTCCGTTCCCGCTGGAATCTGCAGCCGCGGCGCAGGCGCTCTGGGAACAGGAGCCGCAGCAGGCTCCCGACGTGCTGCGCGACAAATTTTCGGAAAACCTGTATCCGTTGTTCCGCGATACAGTGCTCGCGCTGTTCGCGAAGGGCGGCCCTGAAGAACGACTCAATACGATCGAGAAGCTCCATCGCCTGGCCGCATCCCGGCTCTTTGGGCTGTTAACCACGCGTGATCTCGAGCGCTTGTCGCTCGTCTCGTCAGAACGGTATTTCGCTCCTGGTGAAGAAGTCTTTGCGCAGGGCGATGATGCAGACGAGCTGTATCTCGTCGCATCCGGATCCGTGCGCATAGGGAACGGCACTTCCGCGCAGCGCACCGCAGGAGCCGTGTTGGGCGAGGAGTGTTTGTTTGGTGTGAGTCACCGGAGGCAGAGTGCGGTCTCTGAAGGCGTCAACATGCTGGTGCTGCGCAAGAGTGATGTCCTCCGCACGGCCTCCGTAAGCTCGCGCATTGGCGTCGAGCTGCTCGGTTGGAGATTGGATAGGGCACATGCGCTGGAAGCTTGAAGTAAGGCTGCAGACTTTGATTCTGCTCGTCGTGATCCCGTGCCTGCTGATCGCCACCGTGGTCTTCGGCTGGCTCATTTACGGCGAGCTTTACAACGTCATCCTGTACGGGTTCGACCAGAAGCTGCGCGCAGTCAGCACGGCGACAGGATCGTTCGTGTCGGGAGAAGACAATGACCGCATCCTGCTGAAGCGTAACCTTGTCTCGCTCTCATTCGACGTCAACTCACACAACCTGTACGGATATGACGCCGAAACGCACCAGCTCGTGCGGGTGGACGCGCGCAGTGGAGCAGCGTGGGACCTCGGCCCTGATGACATCGAGGAGGCACGCAGCGCGATCACGCATCCGGTCGCCAATCCATTCTCGATCGACCCGCAGGGACGACTCACACGGATGGACTCGACCGGCGTGGAAAACGTCATTGGACCATTGCTGCTTGCACCCGAGCTCGACACGACACTGACACCGGAGCAACGCGGACATCAGAGTCCGGCACCCATTGTATTGAACGCGCTTGCCTTCGATACGAACCTGCGCACGCTGTACGGCGTTGGTGAGGGATTGGTGACGATCGACACGCTCGCGGCCATCGCGAAGCGCAGAGATTTTCCAGTCGGTTTCCGCAATGAGCACAGCAAGGATTATTTGCGGTTCGTGATCCCGTTCCGTCGCATCATGCGAAAGAAGGACCTCACGTACCTCTACACGCAGATGTTGGCGATGGGCGGCAAGATCACGTATGGGTTCGATGGAACCGTAGGAGATCAGCATTCGGCTCTCGGTGCAGAAGACGAGCTGCCGCCCGAAGAGCTGCTCGGAACCGAGCATGTCACCACTGCGGATTCAGTGCACCTGTCCGATATCCGGAAATGGGAGCAGTGGGGACTGTTGAAGTCTGCATTCGCGCCGATCTACTGGGCGAACGGCGACGTCAAGGGAATGGCCGGCGCAGACGTGAATATTTCGGTGATTTCGCAGAAGACCCGCGTCGCACTCGCCGAGGTCGGCCTGATTGCGGCAATCATCCTCGTGCTGAGCGGATTTGTTTCGTTCAGGATCTCGCGCAAGCTCGTCGAGCCGCTCGCCGAGGTGAAGCAGGGTGCGCTGCGTGTGACTGCCGGCGATTACGGCTTTCAGCTTAAGTCGCAAAAGCTCAATGAGCTGCAGGAGCTGACATCCGAGTTCAATCGCATGAGTGTGACGATGCGCTGGACACTCGAGGAGCTGACGGAAACGAACCGCGGCCTCGAGGCGACGCGTCGCCGGCGCGAGCTCGAGCTGGCACTCGCCGATGCATCGGGACTGCCCGCGCGCGAGTCTGGAATCCATGTGTACTGGACGGGCGCTGGCAAGATCAAGGACGCGTCTGGATGTGTGAGCGTGCCGGACAATCCCCAGCGCGCGCTCATCTGGATGTGCGAGGCCGCGCCAACACCGATCACCGCGCTGCGATTGCGCAGAGAGATCAATTCGCTCGTGACGCGGCTTCTCAGGCACGACATGGACTGGCACGAAGTCGCCGATCGGATCATGCACGTGTACGACAGCGCAATCTATTCGGTGATGTTGCTCGATTCGACCACAGGCGCGATTCAATCGCGGAGCCGCCGCCCCATGCCGGGCACCATCTTCGCTGGCGATAGCTCGCGCGGCGTCGACATCTCGACTGTGCGAATCAACCTGGCCGTCGGTGAGACACTGGCACTCGCATCGGACGGACTCGCAACCGGCCGGCACGATGGCAACGGCGCAGATGCCGCCGATCGCGAAAAGCTCGTCGTTACGTTCAGCATGAACATCGCGGTGCCGCACGGCATGGGGGACGCATGAGCACCGCCTACGAGATGACCGTGACCGAGCGGCTCTTCGCGCTCCAGGAGTCTCCGCCGCTCGATATGGTGCGCGATACGGAGCTCCCGCGCATCGCGCTCGCCACACGCGCGCGCATCTTCGTACCCGGTGAAGTCATTGCTGCCGCGGGCTGGCCACTCCGTCACCTGGTCATCACGATCGCCGGCGCTGCAGAAATGGGCGGCGTGATCCTCCCACGTGTTTTCGGTGAGGAGTCACTGCTTTTCGGCAACGATCTGTCGACGCCGCTGCGCGCAACAGACGCGGGCGCGACCTGCCTGCTGATCACGCGCGCACATTTTTTTACGATCATCAATGAATGTCCGGCCGTGCTGATCGGTTTTCTCGGTCGTCACGACGGCACGCAGAGTGACGTGCCAGCCGCACCGGAGGTGCCCGCATGAAGATCGCGACACAAAACACGATCGCGATTGTGCCGCTGTTCGTCGCCATGGCCGTCACGGTCGGGGCGCTTGCGTATACGGCCGCACGCGCGGAAATACACTGGGGGCTTCAGGAAGAAGCCTCATCCCTCGCCGTGAGTGTCGCGGAGTTCATCGATGGGGACTCGATAACGTTGCCGAGCCCTCAGTCGACCGGTTACATACAGTCGCTGCACGTGCCCATGGACAAGCTGCTGGCGCGCGGACAGGTCCGTCAGGTCGCGCTCTTCAGCGGCGACATGCGCAGGCAGATCTATACCCGCGCACCCAGGGATTCCGTAGTCCAGGCCATAACGCCATCGGTTCTGTACGATCCGCAGCTCATGGAGGCGATGCAGCGCGACAGCTTCTATGTGAGTCCGGAAGAGTCGCGGCCGCTGGGCATCACACGCGTGAATGCATTTGCGCCCGTGCTCGACTCGGAAGGCCACCTCGTCGCGGTTCTCGGTATCATCACGGACTCGGAAATCCTGGACACGATGTCCGCGGAGATCCTGAAGCGCTTTGCAGAGTTTTCAGGGCTCGCAGTAGTCCTCGGATTGTTTGCCTCGCTGTTTGTATCCGG
>JBBQYT010000128.1:0-6452 GCA_038208385.1 Longimicrobiales bacterium
GACCTGGATCTCGAGCGTAAACAGGGATTCTCGCTTCCGCTCGGCGCGTGGCTGCGTGGAGACTGGAACGAGTATGTAAGCGATGTACTGCACGGCGCGCCGGCCGAGCTGCTCGCCCCCGGAGTCGTGAATGCACTGCTCGCCGGTCATCGCCGCGGGCTTTCCAACACTCACAGAATATTCTCATTGACGATGCTCGAGCTGTGGCGCCGCGAGTACTCTGTCGATCTGTCGGCCTGAATCACGAGTGAATCGCCAACTTCTGGAATTGTTGCGCTGCCCGGCAACAGGTGAGGCTCTGCACCTTTGTGGCGTGCCGGATGACAGCGCGCATGCGATAGAATCGGGCGAGCTCGCCACTGCGGACGAGGCGCACGTCTACCCGATCGTCGGTGGCATCCCGCGCTTCGTGCCACGCAGTAATTACGCGAGCAGTTTCGGTCTCCAGTGGAATCGCTTTCGCGCGACGCAGCTCGACAGCCATTCGGGTCTTCGCATCTCGCATGATCGCTTCTACAAATTCACCGGCTGGAAGCCCGAGCAGCTTGCCGGTAAGCGAGTGCTCGATGTCGGCTGTGGTGCAGGCAGGTTCACCGAGATCGCGCTCGATGCTGGCGCCTCAGTAGTTGCCATCGACTATTCCTCTGCTGTCGATGCGTGTCGCGCGAACCATGACAGCGAACGTCTCGATGTCGTGCAGGCGGACATTTACGCTCTTCCGTTCGAGCCCGCGACCTTTGACTTCGTCTACTGTCTCGGGGTGCTGCAACACACCCCCGATGTGCACCGCGCGTTCGCGGCACTGCCTGCGCAGCTTCGCTCCGGTGGCAGGCTCGCTGTCGACCTGTACGCGCGCCTCTGGAGAAACCTCCTCTGGAGCAAGTACTGGCTTCGCCCGCTCACGAAGCGAATGAACGCGCAGACATTATTCCGTGCCGTCGAGCGCGCCGTGCCCGTGTTGCTACCGTTGAGCCGCGCAATCACAGCGATTCCCGCGCTTGGCCCCAAGCTTCGCTACGCCGTGCCCGTCGTGAACTACGAAGGGACCTATCCGCTCTCGAAGTCACAGCTCCGCGAGTGGGCGGTTCTCGACACGTTCGACATGCTGGCACCCGCGCACGATCACCCGCAGACGCTGACCACCCTGCGCGAGTGGTTCAACGAAGCCGACCTGCAGGAGATCTCTGTCGAAAGAATCGGTTTTATCGTTGGTCGCGGCACCAGGCGTTGATCCATCCATGCACATAGCCGTCGTGAACCTCACGAGCGGCGGATTCAGTGGCGGCTATCGCAAGTACCTGCGGGCCATACTGCCCCTCATGTTGAAAGACCCGCGCGTCACGCGAGTCACAGTCTGCTCGCCTGCCCGCCGAGGCGCAGAGGACGCGCCGATCGCAGGCGTGGAGCAGTGGACGTGGGATGCGCGAAGGCGCTGGGGCGCGCAGCGGGAGCTAAAAGCGTACCTTCGACAGCTCAAAGCCGACGTTGTCCTGGTGCCGACAGCGCGCTGGATCGATGCGTACGGCATACCTACTGCAATCATGGTGCGAAATATGGAGCCGCTCGTCGCTCCATTCGGCGGCAACACGCTCGCAACATCGCTCAAGAACATCGCACGTGGCCGGGTCGCACGGTCGAGCTGCAGGCGCGCGGACCGGGTCATCGCCGTCTCTCGGCACGTAGAGGACTATCTCGAGGCGCAGTGGCACATCGATGACGCGTCCATCGGTCTCGTTTACCACGGCGTGTCGGCTCCGATGGGTCGTACCGAGGCGCGGGCACCGGCCGCAGCCGGCTCGAAGAAACCGACAATCTTTACGGCCGGCTCCGTCCGGCCAGCCCGTGGACTCGAAGATGTTATTCGAGCGCTCGCAATGCTGCGGGCAGATGGCAGGGATGCTACCTTGCTCGTCGCCGGAGGCGTCGATTCGGATGCTCGTCACTACAAGCGCGAAATGCTCAAGCTCATCGAGGAGCTGGGCCTCCACGAATCCGTGCAATGGGCCGGACAATTGAACGAGAGCGAAATGTCATGGTGCTTCTATAATGCTGATGTGTTTGTGATGACGAGTCGCGCCGAGGCCTGCCCAAACACAGCTCTCGAAGCGATGGCGCATGGTTCTCTGTCGGTGGCGGGCAACAACCAGCCAATGCCGGAGTTTTTCGCGGACACGGCCGGGTACTACGAGCTGCGCAATCCGGCATCGCTTGCTGGAGCACTGCGCGGCGTTCTCGATGCAGACACGGATACGCAGGACGCCATGCGCACGCGCGCGCTTCGTCGCGCCACGGATTTCACGTGGCCGGCATGCGCGCAGCGCACGATCGATGAGCTCGAGCTGTGCATGCGCGGTAACGCATGACGGATAAACAAGGAAACGGGCGGACGAAAAACGGGCGCCGCAGACGCCTGCTGATTCTCACCAAGGAGTTTCGGCCCGAACCGAATTTCATCACCGGTGATGTAGCCGACGCACTTGTCGCGCACATGGATGTCGTTGTCGTCACGGCACACCCGAACTATCCATTCGGCCGTTTCTACGACGGCACCAGGTACTGGTGGCCAAGCCGATCCATCGAAAAGGGCGTCATCGTCTGGAGACTGCCTTTTTATCCCGACAAGAGCCTGTCGCTCTGGCGCCGCGCCCTCTCCTATCTGTCATTTGCCTTGGCCGCTGCGCTCTTCTCGCCATTTGTCGCGGGCAAGCCCGACACCGTCTGGGTCTACCACGGACCCTTTACGACCGGCCTCGCCGCATTGTGGTTCCGGCTCGTCTATCGCTCGCGCGTCGTCATCACGGCCGCGGACCTGTGGCCCGAGAGCTTCGCGGCTGCGGGGGTAGCATCGCATGGAGTTTTGTTGCGCATGATGTACGCATACAGTCGCGCCGTGAACCGCATGGCCGACCTGATCGTGTGTTGCACGCGCGGCACTCTCGACCGTTACCGCCGCGATGGCATTCCGGAACAGCGGTTGTGCTACGTGCCCGTATGGACCACGACTTCTGCACCGCCCGAGCCCGTCGCCGAAATGCGACGCGAAACGGCACGACTCGTTTACGCCGGCAACATGGGACCCGCCCAAAATCTCGAGACGCTGATCCGTGCTGCTGCCGAGCTCGAGAAGCGCGACCTGCCCGTGGCTGTGCATCTCTACGGAACGGGAACGCGCGAAGCGGAGCTGAAAAAGCTCGCGCAGCGCCTCAACGCATCGAATGTGATATTTCATGGCGCGGTCGCGCCCGCCATCGCGTTTCACGCGTGCGCATCGAGCTTTGCTCAAGTCGTGCTGTTGCGACGCTCTCCGCTGTTTCGCATGACTGTCCCGTCGAAGCTCTATTTCTCGTTTGCGGCTGGCGCTCCACTCCTCTGCGGGTTGGAGGGCGAAGCTGCAGAGCTTGCTGCTGAATCTGGTGGCGCCATTCCGTTCGAGTCGGATGACGCACAATCGCTCGTCGATGCAGTAGCGCACCTCATGCGCCTGGATGATTCGGAGCGCGCCCGCATGCGACAGCGTCTGCACGCCTTCTATCAGAACAACTTTGCACCGCACTCGCTCCTCCGCGCGTACGAAGAGATCCTCGCAGGAATTGTCACGAGGACGGTCCCCGCAATCGCCGAACGAGAGCAGCGCGTAGCAGTACGACAGGTGTCGTGAACGCTCCACGAGTCCTGATTCTTGGGGCCGGCGGGATGCTCGGTCACAAGATGCTGCAGGTGCTGTCCCGCGACTTTCAGGTCTTTGGAACGCTCCGCTCGGCGCGCTCGCAACCACCGTTCGCCGGCATCGAGATGTTTCAATCCCCGAATATTCTGGACGGCATCGACGCCACGAACATGCAGGATATCGAGCGCGCACTCAGTGCAGGCGCGCCATCCGTCGTCATCAATTGCGTGGGCACGATCAAGCAGCGTCCCGAAGCACAGCTGCCGATCCCCTCGATTCTCACCAATGCGTTGCTCCCGCACCAGCTGTCGGAGATGTGCGCTGCGCGCGCCGCGCGCCTGATTCATGTCAGCACGGACTGCGTGTTCAGCGGCAACAAGGGTGACTACACCGAGACGGATGCGACGGACGCCGAGGATCTGTACGGCAAGAGCAAAGCGCTGGGAGAGGTGACGAAGAACGGACTTACACTTCGAACGTCAATCATTGGACGCGAGCTGCAGCACAAGCAATCGCTGCTCGAATGGCTGCTCGCACAGAACCACAAGACAGTGCACGGCTTCACCCGCCACTACTGGTCCGGCGTCACGACAAATCACCTCGCCGAGCTCGTGCGAAAAATCATTGTCGAGCATCCACTCCTCGAGGGGTTGTACCAGGTCTCGAGCGGAAAGCTGAACAAGAACGAGCTGCTGCACATCCTGCGCGATGCATTTCAGATCGATGTTGAGATTGTCCCCGATGATGTTCCGTTTTGTGACCGCAGTCTGGATGGATCGCGTCTTCGCAAAGCGATTGGATACGAAGCACCCGAATGGCCGCTGCTGGCCCGGCAGCTCGCCGATGACTCCCACGAATTGTACCAATGACGACGACGACGACTAAGCCACTTGAAGGAAAACGCATCCTCGTTACAGGCGGCACCGGCTCGCTGGGCAAAGTGCTGGTGCGCAGACTGTTGACCGGCGAGATGGGCGAGCCCGCAAAGCTCATCGTGTTCTCACGCGATGAAGCAAAGCAGCATTTCATGCGGCTCGACTACCAGAAGGCGCAGTCCGCCACTGATGAGATCATTTACCACAACTTTGAGCGGCTGCTCGAGTTTCGGATTGGCGATATACGCGACTTTCACAGCGTCGCTTCCGTGCTTCGCGACGCGGACGTCGTAGTCAATGCGGCGGCGATGAAGCAGGTGCCTGCGTGCGAGTATTTCCCGCACGAGGCCGTGAAGACGAATATCGGCGGCGCCGAGAACATCGTCCGCGCCATCCAGGAGCATAATCTCGCAATCGAGGTTGTCGTCGGCGTCTCTACCGACAAAGCGTGCAAGCCCGTCAACACGATGGGCATGACCAAGGCGATTCAGGAGCGAATCTTCATCCAGGGAAACCTTCGCTACCCGAAGACGCGCTTCGTCTGCGTTCGCTACGGAAATGTACTCGCGTCGCGCGGATCCGTCATCCCGCTGTTTCACCACCAGATCAAGGGCGGCGGCCCGATCACGATCACAACGGTCGACATGACGCGGTTTCTGCTGAGCCTCGATGAAGCCGTGGACACCGTCTTCGCCGCAATTCGTGAAGCCCGACCCGGCGAAACGTATATCCCGCATGCACCATCTGCCAGGATCGTCGATGTCGCCGCTGCGCTCATTGGCGATCGCAACATCGAAACGATCGTGACGGGCATTCGCCCCGGCGAAAAGATCCACGAGATTCTGGTCAGTGAGGACGAAGCATACCGGACCGTCAAACGCGGGAACTGGTTCGCGATCATGCCGATGCTTCCCGAGCTCGTAGGAAAGGACGCAGTGCAGTCATCCATGACGAAGGAGTACAGCTCCGCGGACGTGATCATGTCACCCGCGGATACGCTCGCGCTGCTGCGCCGGCGTCACCTCCTCGTCGAGGACGGAACCTCCTCGCCTGAAATGCTTGCATGAAGATCCTCACAATCCTCGGCACGCGGCCGGAGATCATTCGCCTGAGCGGCATCATCCCGCGGCTGGACGAGCGCGCGGACCACATCGTCGTGCACACAGGTCAGAATTACGACGATCGCCTCGATGGCATTTTCTTTCGTGAGCTCGAGCTGCGCGCGCCCGATGTTCATCTTGGCGTGCGCGGCGCGGGCTTTGGCGAACAGGCAGGCCAGATTCTCACGCGCATTGAGCCGGTGCTGCGCGAGCACCGTCCTGACCGCGTACTGATTCTGGGCGATACGAACAGCGGGCTCGCCGCAATTGTCGCACGCCGGATGGGGATTCCCGTGTACCACATGGAAGCCGGCAATCGCTGCTTCGATGATCGCGTGCCCGAAGAAGTAAACCGCAGGGTGATCGATCACTCCAGCACCGTGCTCATGCCGTACACGCAGCGCAGCCGCGAAAATCTCCTTCGCGAGGGCATTGCGAGCGACAGGATTTATGTCACCGGCAATCCGATCCGCGAGGTGTTACTGCGCTTCGGTGCCCGCATCGATGCGAGCAATGCATTGTCGCAGCTGGGACTCGAGGCGGGGAAGTTCTTCCTGGTAACGGCGCACCGCGCTGAGAATGTCGACAGGCCTGCGCGTCTCGCCGAAATTCTCACAGGACTCCGGCGCATTGCAGAAGAGCGTGCCATGCCTGTCGTCTGTTCGCTGCACCCGCGCACGCGCTCGCAGATGGAGCGGAACGGCCTGCCGGTAGATATGCCCGGCGTCCAGTTCATCGAGCCGCTCGGACTGTTCGACTTCATTGCACTCGAGCGCGCAGCCGCATGTCTTCTGTCGGACAGCGGTACCG
>JBBQYT010000129.1:0-6449 GCA_038208385.1 Longimicrobiales bacterium
ACCGACCCGTTGAACACGACATACTCCGGTTTTTCATCCATTGCCTTCTCGAAATCGAACGACTGCAGACCCTGCTCGCCGTTCTTGCCCGTCGTATAGAAATCGCCCTGCATCACATAATATTCCCGATCGACCTTCGGCAGTCCCGCCTTCGGCTCCACCAGAATGAGGCCGTACATGCCATTGCCGATGTGCACGCCTACCGGAGCTGTCGCGCAGTGGTATACGAACAGGCCCGGATTCAGCGCAGTGAACGTGAAGACCGATTCGCCACCCGGCATCGTCATTGTCACCGCTGCGCCACCGCCCGGTCCACTGACTGCATGCAGGTCGATGTTGTGCGGCACCTGGCTGGTGTGCGAGTTCTTCAAGTGGACTTCGACAAGGTCCCCCTCGCGAACGCGAATGAACGATCCCGGCACCGTGCCGCCAAACGTCCAGAAATTGTATTCGACACCATCGGCAAGCTTCATGGTCTTCTCGATCACCGTGATATTGACGATCACCTTCGTCGCATAATTGCGGCTGATCGCAGCTGGCACGAACGGCGGCGTCCCCAGCAACGCGATTTCCTCGCCCTTTACTGCGCCCGCTACACGCACCGGAACGCGGTTGTCTAAACGGACATTGTACGCTGCCACACTCGCAACAGCGGCTACGGCTACGACTGCAATGCTCGAAAGCATCCGAACGCCCTTGCTGCTCGACATTGTATCTCCCCTCGTCAGGTCTCATGTTTGTTGCTATGCTTTGATTCTAGCCGGTGGGGAGACGGGGTTCTGTAGTCTGCAGGAGGGTTTTGCGTGAGGGGATTCCCCACAAACGGGTGCGATATTGGTCAGCGGGGGCGGTTCGAACACTGCGACCTGGTCTTTCTGAAGCTGTCGCATTGCTGCTAAGTTGGCTTGCACCAAGTCAAACGTCGTATTCAAGGGATGCCCATGTACTCGCTGGTAAGACGATTCCTGAAAACAGCGATCGGTTTTCTTGGGGTGGGCCTTGTCCTCGGGCTCGTCATGACGGTCAGGCGCGACGTTTTCGGCGTGCCGGCATCGGGCTATCTGATATCCGCGCACACGCATCTTGTGCTTGTCGGATTCGTCATGGGATTGATCATGGGCGTAGCGTTGTGGCTCTTTCCGCGTCCGGCGAACGATGATCGATTGTATTCTCCTGCACGCATGGAAGCCGTGTATTGGCTCTTCGCGGCGGCCACGACAATGCGTTTTCTCGGCGAGGTCGGCGCAGGGGCGTACGGGGCGCAGTGGCTTCGCTGGATGGCGGCACTCGGCGGGTCGCTTCAGGTGGTTGCGCTTCTGTCGTACTTTACCGTCATGTGGGGGCGCATCCGCGCGACGGGCAGTGCAATACGCGAAGCCCAGGGTGAGCGTTTCTGATGATTCTATCCGACACTGCCGAGTACGCGCTGCGTGCCGTCCTCTACATTGCACAGCAGGAAACGGACGATGAATCGATCCGCTCGGATGATGTGGCCGATGCGCTCAATGTGCCGCGCAACTATCTTTCGAAGATACTCCATACTCTTGCAAAGGAAGGATTGCTCTCGTCTGTACGGGGTCCGCATGGCGGTTTCCGGTTGCGGGTTGCGGCGGAGAGTCTGCAGTTGTACCGCGTGATTCAGCCATTCGACGATATCGAGCCGCGTCGCACCTGCCTGCTGGGCAGACCCCAGTGCAGCGATCGGAATCCATGTGCGGCGCATGAGATGTGGAAGGGGATCTCGGATCAGGTGGGGGGTTTCCTGAAAAAAACGACGATTGCGGATCTCATCCGCGAAAAAGCTTAATCGCCTGCCGGCGCTTTCCGCCGGGCGACGAGACCGCCGCTTTCCGGATCATACGTCACGAGGACAACATCATTGACGCCCAGCTTCATCGAACTCGTGAATTGCAGGTGAGCGGGTGCATCGATGTCGGTGACAGGATCCGAGCCGGGTGCGTGCGCTTCGACCTCCGTCGCCGTACTCACAAAGCCGATCTTTATGTCGTGTGTGCCCGGTGTGAGTCGTAGCTCACGGAACACGTACACCGGCCTGTCGCGCCGCGCACCCGCCGGCGCCGCGACGGCAGAATCGAGCAGGACGCCGTCGACGCGCACACTCAGAATGTATGGTGCCATGTAGCCCTCGCACACTTCCGCGCGGCGCATGTGCGCCGGCAGCCTCTCGAGCTCAGCCGCTGTCAGCCTGTGGCACTTGTCCACGTGGTGCCCCCGCACCCGCCACGACAGGCGAAGTGTGGCAGAGCCGCTGTCGCCGCTGTCATACGTGACGCGTGACAGCGCACCCAGACACAGCAGCGCGACGCCTGCCAGGACGATCCCCGCCGCACGTCGTACCACCCGTGCAATCATGTCCCCACCCCAGCCGCAGCGGTCTCCTGGGATTGCTTGCACAACGCCATCACATCGATGTCATCATCCACGAGCGCCGCATCGGCGAGCGCAGTGATCTCACTCCGAAAGCCACGCAGCGCAGCCGTGAGCAGCGCGCCTTCGGCACTGCTTGCTTCTACCGTACGAACGCGCCGCCTGTCCACGCGCTCCTGCAGCTCTGCCTCGCGTCCGTGATGCAGCCGCTGCTCGAGCCACACCGCCCCTTCCCGACCCCTGCAGTCCCGCGCCGGACACGATGCGATCAACACTCCCCCGGCGCCACTGCGCACGAGAAGCTCCACCACGGAGGTGTGTAAGTTGCCTACACACGCGACCGGAAATTGCAGCGCGCCCGCGCCTCCAGAGCCCGCAGCGCTCCACTTGCACCCGATCACAACGACATCGCGAGCGCCAGGCTTTCTCTCGCTCAGAAACGAACGCACTGCATCAAGCTGATCGCGTCCAGTGCGTCCCGCCGGACCCACTCCCATCGGCGCACATGAACCCGCGCAGATGCCGCAGCTCACGCACAGATCCGGATCCACATGCGCCACGAAACCGTCGCGTCCATCAGAGCGCGAAATCATCGTGATTGCGCCGTACGGACAATCCAGCATGCATTGCTCGCAGCCCGTGCACACACGTTCGTTGACGAACGACTTGGGCGGCCGCACAGACTCGCGCGGACGCGTCCATACCGGCACGAGCACGGCTCCCGCAACGAGCAGCAAGCCCGCGAGCCATACCATTGCCGGAGTCATTCGGCGCGTCAGCGGCAGCCATCCAGAATAGATTACATCCAGCGACACGTGTGCCGGCAGCCGAAAGAGATTCGCCTCCGCACCCATCGGCACCGGCCAAATCACGGCCAGCGCAATCAGGCCGCCCACCGTGCCCCACAATAATCCGCGCGGCGGCAGCAACGCCGCACGCGCAACGCGGTTGATATGCAGCCAGATCAACATGCCAACACCGATCGGCAGCGCGATGTGGGCAAAGAGATTCAGAAAAAAGAACGCACTCGGCAGCGGCCGCTCACCCACGAACGCGCGACTGATCGGCTCGGAAAAAAGCGGCACCACATCCAGAAAACGCGCGCCCTCCTGCGCCAGCACCTGCGCTTGAACATCCCACACCATCACGTAGCCCGTCCAGCCGCACACCATCAATACTCCCAGAAGAACTACTCCGGATATCCACGCCGGCGCCCGCGCACCCCAGCTGCGACCCTGCACAAACATGCGGACAGCGTGCACCAACGCAGCCAGAATCACTCCATCCGAAGCAAAACGATGCAAACCGCGGATCCAGCGCCCGAACCAAACCTGCTCCGTAATGCCAAGCACCGATGCCCACGGAGCCCCGATCCGATAGAAAATCACGAGGTACAACCCCGTTACCAACAGCACCAGAAACAATGCTACGACGATCGTACCTGACTGGTATAGCGGGTTGTAACGCGAGCCGTACAACCGATTTATGACCGCGTCGACACGCCCGAGTGCCCGCGAGCCCATCCCCTGCAAGGTCCGTGTCATGCCGCCGTCCGAAAAAGAGTTATTGCGCCGGCTTCTCTTTCTATTTATCATATTAACATGTCTAAATCAATAGACCCCTACCCACTCCTCTCCCAGTCCGCGGAATACGCACTCCGCGCCGTCCTCTACATCGCTCAGGAAGATATGCGTCTGTCCGCCGAAACTGTGGCGCGGACGCTGGACATTCCGCGCAACTATTTGAGCAAGATCCTGCATATGCTGGTTCGGGAGGGCGTGTTGGAGTCGGGGCGCGGGCGGCTTGGTGGATTTGCGCTGGCGTTGCCGGCGGAGGAGTTGACGCTGGGTCGTGTAGTGGGTCCGTTCGAGGACCATGCACGTCGACGGGTGTGTTTACTGGAGCAGGCGAGCTGCAGCGATGCGCAGCCCTGCGAGGCGCATGCGCAATGGCGGATGTTGTCGGGCCAGGTATCGTCGTTTTTTAACGACACGACGGTATCGGCGCTGTTGACATCGGAGCGTCGGTGTGCAATCGGGCTGGACGTTCTCAATTCTGCGGCAAAGGGAGGGCAAGATGGTTGACGCTCCTGGGAAGGATCCGGACAGCGTGCCGCTTGGTCAGCGGCTTTATGACAGTCCGTTCCTGCTGCTCATTGCTGGAATGGTGATCATGCTGATCGTCTATACGGGTTGGGGTCTGTGGGAGATTGTGACACTGCCACCTGCAACCCTTCCATAGAGAGAGGAACACGTATGCACACAGGGCTCGAGAGTCCGAAGGGCGTGTGGTGGAAGCCGGCACACAGAGCGGAGAAGATCTGGTTTTCGATTTCGTTTGCGTGGTGCATGGTGTTGTTCGCGATGATGCCTTTGTGGCATTTCCGTGGCGGACAGAATCCATCCGGCATTCGGCGCAGGGTGGACCCGGTCGCGTACCGGGCGCGAGTCGATGAGTTCATCAAGGCTTACAAGGTGGGTGAAGATCACGGGTTTCCCGTAGTGGCGCCACCGCCGGGAAGTGAGATTTATCTGCTCGGTCAGATGTGGAGCTGGACGCCGGTTCTGAAGCTGAGGAAAGGCGCGCAGTACACGCTGCATCTGTCGTCAGCGGATGTAAATCATGGCTTTTCGCTGAATCCCGTGAACGTGAATTTCCAGGTCGTGCCGGGTTACGACTATGGTTTGCGGATCACGCCGTCGCAGGCGGGTGATTTCCGTCTGATCTGCAATGAGTTTTGCGGTATTGGTCACCACACGATGCTGGGCAAGGTCATCGTCGAGGATGCGCCGCGGGTCGTGGCGGCCGCTCCGTTGCGGGAGGTCAAACCATGAGCGGCGCGCACTATCGCATCTGTCCTACAACGGGCCTGAAGATCGATCGCGACGCGGAGCAGCTGATCAAAGCGAACGCGGTGGCAGCGACGGTGTCTCTGCTGATTGGCGGCATTGCGGCGGTCGGCGTGCTGTTGACGCGCTGGCAGGCGGTCCATCTGCTGTCCGCGGAGATGTTCTACCGCATCCTGACGGTGCACGGCATCAGCATGCTCATTTTCTTCATGCTGTTCTTCGAGATGGCGATTCTGTACTTCGCATCTGGGCCCCTTCTCAACAGCCGGATCGCGACGCCGAAGGTGGGCTGGCTGGCGTTCCTGCTGATGGCGAGCGGAGCGATTCTGACGGAGTTCGAGATGTGGACCGGCCGTGCTGATGTGTTGCTGTCGTCGTACGTGCCACTGCGCGCAGAGCCACCGTTCTACCTCGGCATTATCCTGTTTGCCGTCGGCGCCATCCTGGTGACGACACTGTTCTTCGCAACACTCGTGGTAGCGCGACGGGAGCATACGTACGAGGGATCGATGCCACTGATCACGTTCGGTGCAGCGACCGCAGCGATCATCGCCGCGATCACGCTGCTGCACGGCGCCGCCGTGTACATCCCGACGTTTCTCTGGTCGCTCGGCCTGATCAAGATGGATCCGGAAGTCTATCGCATGCTGTGGTGGGCGATGGGACACTCTTCGCAGCAGATCAATGTGGCTGCGATGGTGTCGGTGTGGTATCTGCTGGGCGCGCTGACGGTCGGGTCGGTCGTGCTGAACGAGAAGATCAGCCGCACTGCATTCGTGCTGTATATCCTGTTCATCTCGATGGCGTCGGCGCACCACCTGCTCGTCGATCCTGCATTTGGACCGGCGTGGAAAATCACGAACACCAGCTACTTCATGTACATGGCGGTGCTGGCGAGCATGCTGCACGGTTTCACGGTGCCAGCCGGCATCGAGATGGGGCAGCGCATGCGCGGCGTTACGCAGGGATGGTTTGGCTGGATCCGGCGCGCACCGTGGGGAGACCCCGGCTTCAGCTCGCTGATATTTTCGATCGTTGTGTTCGGCTTCGTCGGCGGCATTACGGGCGTGACGTTCGGTACGGAGCAGATCAACATCGTCGCGCACAACACGCTGCGTATCCCAGGACACTTTCACGCCACGGTCGTCAGTGGTACGGCGATGGCGTTCATGGGACTCACGTATTACCTGATTCCGCTGATCTTCCAGAAGA
>JBBQYT010000130.1:0-6447 GCA_038208385.1 Longimicrobiales bacterium
AGCCAGCCGGTCGAATAGATCAGTCCATCGAAGCCGGTTGTCGACACCAGTCCTGCAATGCCGAGAAACGAAGCCGCACTCATGTAGTCGCCCGCAAGGGCAAATCCGTTTTGTCCTGCGGTTATCGTGCGTCCGGCCGCGTAGAACTGTTCAGTCGTGCGCGTGCGACGCGCGGCCCATGCAGTGATGCCGAGCGTGATTGCAATGAACAAAAAGAAGAAAATCATTGCAATGGCGTTCGGCTCTCCGATTTTAGTCATTGCGGATCTCCTCGATACGCGCATCGTAGTGGCGGTTCGCCCAGCGTACGTAAACCCACGTCAGGATCCACGTCGCGACGATAACGAGTACGCCGAGGAGAATGCCGAGCGAGAGTCCCGGCATCACGACGGTGGCCAGAAGCTCCCGATTGAACGCGATGAGAGCAATGAACCCGAAATAGATGCATACCATCGCTACCGTCAGAAACGACGCGATGCGCCAGCGTGCGGCCGAAAGGTCCGATAAGTTCCTGGCTTGATTTGGCATTTCCGGCGCTCCTCGTGCGAAGGGTTCGGACCAATAGTGGTGTGTGAAGTGCGAGACGCCAAGAATCGCCATTGCGGGGAACCGCCAATCCTGCAAGTTGGTTCAGACCTGAGAAACGAAAAAGCTTCCGACCGCTGACCGCTGACCGCTGACCTCCAACCCGGAGCCCTACATGAACCGACCCTACGAGCGCGTGCCCGATGGCCGTATCATCGTGCCCAAGCCATACAATCATGCCGGCCTCTTCCAGATGGTCAGCTACAATCTGCTCCGGATCATCGGCGGCCTGATTTTCATGCAGCACGGCGCCCAGAAGCTGCTCGGAGCGTTTGGCGGCATGGGACCGTCGGGCGGGTCGGTACCATTGGTTTCGATGATGGGTTTTGCCGGGGTGATTGAGCTGGTGGGCGGGGCGCTGATCACCGTTGGGCTGTTCACGCGGGTGGTGGCGTTCATTGCCTCGGGTGAAATGGCCGCCGCGTTTTTCATGGCGCACTTCCCGAAAGATTTCCTGCCCATCAAGAACGGCGGCGAACTGCCGGTCCTGTTCAGCTTCCTGTGGCTGTTCTTCGCAGCCCATGGGGCAGGGGCGTGGAGTCTCGATGCGCTGATCGGCCGGCGTGCCGACCCACTGGATATCGCGGTCGGTTCGTAGACCCCGGGCATGCGCGCGGGAGTGCGCCCCAGCTTGCCTCAATCGCTTTTCGCCTCCATCTTTGGACGCTTTTCTGGAATCTGCCCTGCAACTCCGCCGGCATTCGATACGCGGCTGCCGGCTCTGTTGCGGGGCTCGTTTGTTCTCCATCAGGGGCTTAAATGATTGCACTATCCGTGTTCCCGTTCCTCGGCATGATCCAGGAGGCAACCCGCGCAGGCGGCGAAGCCAACCTGATCCTGCCTGACCTGGCGTCGCAGCAGTTCCTCGGCATGAGCGGACGCGCGTTGCTGATGTCAGGTCTCATCGTGTGCGCCCTCGGCCTCGCCTTCGGGTTGATGATTTCGGCCCGCCTCAAGGCCCTGCCGGTCCACCGCTCGATGCTCGAGATCTCGGAGCTCATCTACGAGACGTGCAAGACCTACCTGATCACGCAGATCAAGTTTCTCGTCATTCTCGAGATCTTCATCGGCACGATCATGGTCGTCTACTTTGGCGCGCTGCGACACTTCGATGCAATCAAGGTCGCTGTCATTCTGCTCTTCAGCATCGTCGGCATCGCCGGGAGCGTAGGCGTTGCATGGTTCGGCATTCGCGTGAACACGTACGCGAACTCGCGCAGTGCGTTCGCGAGCCTGCGCGGCAAGCCGTTCCCCACGTACGCGATTCCGCTGCAGGCTGGCATGAGCATCGGTACCATGCTGATCAGCACGGAGCTCGTGCTGATGCTCATCATTCTGCTCTTCGTGCCGACAGACTACGCGGGCCCGTGCTTCATTGGCTTCGCGATCGGTGAATCGCTCGGCGCTTCGGCACTGCGCATCGCCGGCGGTATCTTTACCAAGATTGCAGACATTGGCTCGGACCTGATGAAGATCGTCTTCAATATCAAGGAAGACGATGCACGTAACCCGGGCGTAATCGCAGACTGCACCGGTGACAATGCCGGCGACTCGGTCGGCCCGTCCGCGGACGGCTTCGAGACGTACGGCGTCACCGGCGTCGCACTGATTGCGTTCATTCTGCTGGCTGTCGCTGATCCGGCAGTACAAGTCCAGCTGCTCGTCTGGATCTTCGCAATGCGTATCATGATGGTCATTGCGAGCGTAGGCTCGTACCTCATCAACGAAGCCATTGCAAAGTCGCGCTATCAGGACGTCGACAAGATGAACTTCGAAGCGCCACTCACGTTCCTCGTGTGGCTCACCTCCATTGTTTCACTCGTTCTGACGTTCGTCGTTTCGTACCTGCTGATCCCGAACCTCGGCGATGGCACACTCTGGTGGAAGCTGTCCGCGATTATTTCCTGCGGTACGCTCGCCGGCGCAGTCATCCCAGAGCTCGTCAAAATCTTCACATCGACAGAATCGCGTCACGTGCGCGAGATCATAACCGCCTCGCGCGAAGGCGGACCGTCGCTGAACATCCTCTCGGGTCTTACGGCAGGTAACTTCAGCGCTTACTGGATGGGCATGACAATGGTCGCCCTCATGGCGATCGCCTACGGCGTCAGCACGTACGGACTCTCGGCGCTCATGATCGCGCCCGCCGTGTTCGCCTTCGGACTCGTCGCCTTCGGTTTCCTCGGCATGGGTCCCGTCACCATCGCCGTCGACTCGTACGGCCCCGTCACCGACAACGCACAATCAGTGTTCGAGCTCAGCACCATCGAGACGATGCCCAACATCGCGGCGGAAGTGAACAGGGACTTCGGCTTCACACCCGACTTCGTCCGCGGCAAGCACTTCCTCGAGGAAAACGACGGCGCCGGCAACACCTTCAAGGCAACCGCCAAGCCGGTGCTCATCGGTACCGCCGTCGTCGGCGCGACCACGATGATCTTCTCGATCATCATGATCCTCACAAACGGACTCACCTCTGACCTTCAAAAGCTCTCGGTCCTCCACCCGCCGTTCCTGCTTGGCCTCATCACCGGCGGCGCCATGATCTACTGGTTCACTGGCGCCTCCACGCAGGCCGTCGTCACAGGATCGTACCGCGCCGTCGAGTTCATTAAAGCCAACATCAAACTCGACAGCGTCGAAAAAGCGTCGATCGAAGACTCCAAGCGCGTCGTCGAAATCTGCACGCAGTACGCACAAAAAGGCATGTGGAATATCTTCCTCGCCGTCTTCTTCTCCACTCTCGCCTTCGCGTGCGTTGAGCCGTTCTTCTTCATCGGCTACCTGATCTCCATCGCCATCTTCGGCCTCTATCAGGCCATCTTCATGGCCGACGCGGGCGGCGCCTGGGACAACGCAAAGAAGATCGTCGAAGTCGAGCTCAAGGAAAAAGGCACTCCCCTCCACGAAGCCACCGTCGTCGGTGACACCGTCGGCGATCCGTTCAAGGACACTTCGTCCGTCGCTATGAACCCCATCATCAAGTTCACGACGCTGTTCGGCCTCCTGGCCGTCGAGCTCGCGATCGAGATGAGCCGTACGACGAGCGCGATGCTGGCAGTGGTATTCTTCGTGATCGGCGCCACATTTGTGTACCGTTCGTTCTACTCCATGCGCATTCCGACCAGCGCCGGTACGGCGTAATCGGCCTGTCGAGACGAGAGGGCTCCGCCGTTTAGTGAAGCGGCGGAGCCTTTTTGTACACAGTTATTGACAAAAGCGTGTCGTGCGTGCGTTCTCGTTTGTATACACGCATCTTGAATGTCCCACCCTTTCCCTGCTAGATTGCACATCCCTCCCCTGTCTTCATTGTCCAAAATTGCATCCTTCAGCGATTTCCGGAATTCAATGACAGAAGTGCCGGCAGAGCTGCCGGGCTTGGAAGTACGAATGCAAGACCTCGCCGAGGCGGGGATCCATTGGGACAAGCGTGAAGCGGATGCCGAGCGGGAGCGGCGGCTGTTTCGTGCGCACACGCGCGTTTATCCGCTGCTGAGGCTGATTGGTTTTCAGCTTTTGCTGGCAGGAGTGGTTGTCCACAACGTGCTGATCCTTGGCCGTCCCGATGTACCTGCGCTGGTGGGGTTTGCGGTTGTTTCGGATCTGTATTGCCTGGTGTCGTGGCTGGTTCTGCTCCGGACGTATGGGCGTTACAGGTTTTTTGGACGGATTACCGTAGGCGATGTTTTTTTCGGGCTCGACATGATTGTGTGGACGTACGCGATTTATGTGTCGGGAGCGGACCGCAGCTGGCTGTTTTTCATTTTGTTGATGCGCGTTGGAGACAACGTGCATGCCGGGATCAAGACGACGTTGACGTACGCGCATCTGGCGGTTGTCTACTATCTCGGACTGCTGGTGTACCTCGCGGGTGTGGAGCATCGGCCGATCGACTGGCGAGCGGGGGCGGCGAAGTTGTTGTTCCTTTACATCGCGGGTTTGTATCTGGCGATGTCTGCGGGGCCGGCTGCGACGCTCCGGAAGAAGACGGGTCGCGCGATCGCGCTTGCGGGAGATTTGATCGTAAAGCTGGATGAGAGTGCGTTGCACCTGCGTCAGGAGAAGCAGGCGGCGGACATCGCGCGGCGTGATGCGGTGCGGGCGAATGAGTTCAAGTCGGTGATGCTTTCGCGCGTGAGCCACGAGTTCCGCACGCCGTTGAACCACATTCTCGGTTTTTCGCAGATTCTCGAGATGGACGAGTTGTCCGCTGCGCAGCGCGAGAGCGTGGAGCAGATCGGGATCGCCGGACATCGTCTACTGAGCCTGGTGGATGAAGTGCTCGACATCTCGGCATCGGAGACTGGGGAGCTGGATCTGCACATTCAGCCGCTGCACTTCGTCCCACTGATCGAGCTGGTGCTCGAACAGATGCATCCCGAAGCAGCGAAGCACGATGTGACGATCAAGATGTACGGAGTTTATGACATGGAGTACCGCGTGTCGGCGGACAAGACGCGCCTGCTGCAGGTGTTGACGAACCTCGTCTCGAATGCAGTGAAGTACAATCGTCCGGGCGGTGAAGTGCACATTATCGCTGAAGCGACGTTGTCGCGGCGCCTGCGCATCTCGATTCGCGATACAGGTCCGGGCATCCCGCGCGACAGGGTAGAGAGCCTGTTCGTGCCGTTCGAGCGGCTCGGCAACGATCACGTGACCGGTGGAAAAGGACTCGGTCTCGTTCTTTCCAAGGCGCTCGTCGTCGCGATGCGGGGCACGATTGAAGTGCGCAGTGAGCCCGGCAGCGGTACAACGTTCACAATCGATCTTCCTCTGTCGGGACCTTCATTGGCCACCTGACCTCCGCAATAAAAATACAACGAAACACTTGACTATAGGTCTCGAAAACCGCAGCATTATAGCTTACACTCCAACACTTCCCCCAACACAAAGACGTCGCACACCTGCAACCGATGCGGGTTGAGGTCCAGAATCGTGTACGTCCGGCGCTAATTGCTTCGGACGTAAAACCTTTTTTACGCGTAGCATTACGCAACACCACAACACCAACCGGGAGCCGCGCATGTTGCACCGATACACGCTGTGCTTAGCGGTACTGCTGAGTCTGGGAGCCAGTACGGTCCAGGCGCAGCGCAGGACCGTAACAGGAAAGGTAATTGACGATGCGAGTGGCCAGGCAATCAGTGGCGCGCAAATCGTCATCAAGGGGACAAACACGGGTACCCTCGGCAAGGGCGATGGCTCGTTCGCGATTTCGGTGCCCGCTGCACCGGTCGTGCTCGAAGTGAGCTTCATCGGTTACAAGCGCGCAGAGGTGTCGGTGGCGCCGACGCAGGCGACTGTGCAGGTGCGCCTGAAGGTCGACGTATTGAAGCTCGACGAAATCGTCGTAACGGGTCAGGCAACGACGGTTGCGCGCAGAAATCTTGCGAACGCAGTTTCAACGGTGAATGCACGTCAGCTGGCGCAGGTGCCGGCGACGGACATTGCGAGCGCACTGCAGGGCAAGCTTTCCGGCGCGAACATCATCGAGTCCTCGGGCGCACCGGGTGGTGCATCGACGGTGACACTGCGAGGGGTGACGTCGATCAACGGTGCCTTCACGCCGTTGTACGTCATCGACGGCGTCATCGCGAGCGACGTTGCGATCCCGCGCGGCACGAACTTCGTGACGCAGGCATCGCGCGGCAGCACGGTCGCAACGACGGGTGAGAATGCAACGGACCGCATCGCGGACCTGAACCCGAACGACATCGAGAACATCGAGGTATTGAAGGGTGCCGCAGCGTCGGCGATCTACGGATCGAAGGCTTCGAACGGCGTGATCATCATCACGACGAAGCGCGGCAAGACGGGCGCGCCGCAGTACACGGTGACGCAGCGCGTCGGCACGGCGTCAAA
>JBBQYT010000131.1:0-6443 GCA_038208385.1 Longimicrobiales bacterium
CGTCATTCGTGCAATCATCGATGAAGAAATCGAATGCATTGCCAAAGACACCCCTGAGCCGTCGCCGCTGTGTCACGAGATTCTGAACGCGCGGCCATATGCGTTCCTGGATGATGCACCGCTCGAGGAGCGGCGCACGCAGGCGGTATATACGCGACGCGCAACCGAGCCGAGTAATGCGGCAGACCTCGGCGCGCTCGATGAGAGTGCAATTCTGCGCGTACGCGATGAGGCGCGGCCCGATCCCGAGAATGCGGATGAGTTGCACGATGCATTGCTGACGTCCGGGTTCCTGCTCGAGTCGGAAGGCGATGAAGGCACGGGCGGTATTTCGTGGTACAAGATGTTTGGCGAGCTGGTGCAGAGTCGGCGCGCCGCGCGCGTCGCAACGGGCAGGGCTGCGCTGTGGGTTGCAGCCGAGCGACTCCCGGAAGTGCGTGCTGCATTCGGGGTCGTGCGCGTCGAGCCCGAGCTGCAGGTCCCTGCTACGCACGAGCGCGAGTGGGCGCGCGAAGCTGCAATCGAAGAATTGCTGCGCGGCCGTCTGGAGATCACGGGGCCCATCAGCGTCGAGCAGCTTTCGCAGATGACGGGCTGGCCCACCGACGACATCGGCAGCGCGCTCATCGCACTCGAATCGCGCGGTCTCGTGCTGCGCGGGTTCTTCACTCCGGGCTCGCAGGTGCGCGAGTGGTGCGACCGCCGTTTGCTTGCGCGCATCCATCGCTACACACTCAATCGATTGCGCGCGGAGATTCAGCCGGTCACTGCTTCCGAGCTGATTCGGTTCCTGTTCCGCTGGCAGAAAGTCGAGCGCGAGGCTCGTATGTCGGGCCTCGAGGGTCTGGCGACCGTCGTAGAGATGCTGGATGGGTTCGAGGCGCCGGCTGCTGCGTGGGAGGATGCAATCCTGTCGGCGCGCACGGCGGAGTATGAGCCCGAGCTGCTCGACATGTTGTGTTTGACGGGCCGGCTGGCGTGGGGCAGACTCGATGGCAAGGCGAGGAACGGCGTCGGGAGCAGGCCGCTTCGCTCATCGCCGATCGCGCTGTTCATGCGCGCGAATACGGATGCATGGCTTACGATCGCACAACGTGATGACGCCGCCATTGCCGGCGATGCACGGCAGGTACTCGAGGTATTGCAACGACGCGGCGCATCGTTCTTTCACGAGCTCGCGTCCGAATCGCGCCTGCCACCTACGCACGTCGAGCGTGCGCTTGGCGAGCTTGCCGCCGCCGGATGCGTCACTTCCGATAGTTTTTCGGGTTTGCGCGCGCTGCTGATTCCGTCGGAGAAGCGCGCGCCACTCGGCGGTGCACGCGGCCGACGTGCATCGGCGCGGTTCAGCGTCGAGACGGCGGGGCGCTGGTCGCTGCTGAGTGCGGGTGAGTCTGCCGAATCGAGCGCGAATGACGGTGCGGTGGAAACATACGCGCGCGTGTTGCTGCGCCGTTACGGCGTCGTGTTCCGTCGCATCTCGGCGCACGATGGTGACCTGGTGCCGTGGCGTGATCTCGTGCGTGTGTATCGTCGGCTGGAAGCGCGCGGCGAGATCCGTGGCGGCCGGTTTGTCGCCGGGTTCTCTGGCGAGCAGTTCGCGCTGTCGGAGGCTGTTGCGCAGCTGCGCTCGATCCGGAAGGAGACACCGACGGGGGAGCTCGTCACGATCAGTGCTGCGGATCCACTCAACATGACCGGTGTGCTGACGCCCGATGAGCGCATCAGTGCGATCACATCCAATCGGATTGTGTTCCGCGATGGTGTAGCGGTGGCCGCATATATTGGCCGTGAGGTGAAGCTGTTGGCCGGTGGCGGCGATCTGTCGGAAGGTGAAGTACGAGCTGCGCTGTCGCGTCGTCGCACGCCGCCGGCGCTGCGCGCGTATCTGCGGACATCGTCGTCTACTGGTGCGCGGAGTGGTCGTCGCCGGGGTGGTTTTGCGCCGAAGGAGATGCAGTCGAGCCGGGAGCCGTCCAAGGAGTAGCCGTCCGCGGTGATTCGTCGCCTGCGACAGCTGCTGTAAACCAGAACTCGGTGCCATCTCCCAGGCGGCTCTCGACGCCAATCCGTTCGCCGTGCGCGTCGACAATTGATTTGGCGATTGTCAGACCCAGTCCGATTCCGCGGCGATCGTCTTTTTGTGCCTGCCAGAACCTGCCAAAGATGTCGGGCAGCTGTTCGGGTGGAATTCCGGGACCGCTATCGACTACGGCGAAGCGCACCTTGTCTCCGATTCGCTCCGCCTTGATGACGATCAACCCGCCCGCCGGCGTAAACTTCACTGCATTGCCAATCAGATTCGAGAACACCTGGATCGTGCGTTCCGCGTCTACGTTCACGGCCGGCAACGTATCGTCTGCGACGGAGTCGATGGTTTGTCCGTGACTCTCGGCAATTGGCCGCATCATCTCCAGCACATCTGCGAACAGTTTTGGAATCAACACGCGCTGGGGCTTGATGCGGAGCGTACCGGCTTCCATGCGTGCGACGTCCAGTAGATCCTGGATCATCCGATTCATCCGGTCGGTTGACTTCAGGATGACGCGCAAGTGTTTGGATTGTGAATCCGGGAGTCCCGCCGTTTCGATGAGGAGGTCTGCCGCCATTGCGACGGTGTGGAGCGGATTACGCAAATCGTGGGATACGATCTTCAGAACTTCTTCACGTGCCACTATGGCTTCCTGTCCTTCTTCGTACATCCGGGTGATTCGCCCGCGCGAAACTTCGTTGACGATGACACGCCGAATGATTTGTGTTGCACGCGCGGCAATGAAGCCGGTTGCGATCAGGAGTGTGACAATGAACCAGCCATCGATGCGTGTGGGTTTGATGAAGATGTAGCCGAGGCCCCACACCAGCACGGCGAGGATTGTCGTGAGGCGTGTCGCGGATCGTGACAGACGCAGTGCTCCGGAGAACGAAAGAAATGCGCACGCTGTAGCGAGAATTGCGGTGATGCCTGCCGGCATGGGTCCTGCGCGCCAGTACACGCCGTAGCCGACGATGACGGAGAGGCCGAGCAGGAGGCCATCGCTTGCGGGAAGAATGAGTCGTAGCCATGGCCGGTACCAGCCGGCGCGCAGCGCGAGCGCGACGGAGATCGAGAGTCCGGCCCAACCGAGCGCGAAGACCAGTGCATACAGCGGGTAGTGAAGAATGTCGAACAGGTCGGGGCGGATGACTGCGATTATGCTGAGCAGCGCATACATGCCGACGGCAATGACTCGCATGTACGCGAGCGTTCGCTCGTTGCCGATCGCCTCTTTGCGCAGTGCTTCTTCTACGGACCGCGCGATGTCCTCGGAGGAGGCAGCTTTCGGCAGTCCCCTCTGAATGTCCCGGACAAGCGAAGCGGCGAGCGCCTGTTGGGATGTAAGGGACAATTCCAGGTCGGCTGCGGTCTTTGCTGCTTCGACATCACGAATCGGAGTTGTTTTCAAGCGTTCCGCCCAACGGTTCAGCCGCGCGGCCAGTCGATTCGTCCAGCCGCCTCCACTCCTCGCCTCGCTCACGGCTTGAGTCCATACAATCGCTCTGCGTTTTCACTCAGCACCATGCGTGCGTAGCGTAGCGCCGTCGGCTTCGTGATTTCACCAGCGCGGATCATTCCTGTCAATGCAATCGCGAGCGCCTCGCGCGCAGTTTTGTTCGCGAGCCACGCGCCTTCCTCCCAACCCACGGTTGGAGAGAGCATGAACGCATCGGTGCCGAACAGCACTTTCTCCGGATAGAGCGCCAACCACGTGTGAAGCATGTCGGCGAGCTCGCGGGGTGGCAGCACGACGGCCTGCGCGGAGATATCGGCGTATACGTTCGGTTTGCTGAACAGCGCTGCCGTTTCCTTGTGATACGGCCAGCCACCGTGCACCATCACGAATTTTGTTTGACGGAGTGACGGATCATCGAGCACGGCTTCCATCTGCGTCGGATTTGAGCCTGGCAAGTCGAAGTACACGCCAGCGCCAGCGCCAGTGTGGAAGTGAAGCGGCAGACCGAGCCTTCCGGCTTCGCGCGCAATTTCGCAGAAGAGATAGTTCTGCAACACTTCGTATTCGGCTTTTCCTGGTGCGCCGCCGTTGATGTAATGCGAGTAGATGCGTGCCGCGTCGTCGGCGGCAGCGGGCTTGAAGTCGAGGCGTCGCAGATACGCGGCTTCGAACTTCAATGCGACGACGCCTTCGCGCTTCTGTTTTTCGAGCGTCGGCGCGAGCACCTTCGAGAGGTATTCGCTGATTGTCGGCGGCGGCGCAGTCAGTCCTGCATCGGCGAGGTAGCGCTTGAGGAGTTTGGCTTCGGAGGCGTAGAAGAACTTCGTGTCGGAGTCTTTGCGTCGCGAGCTGTCGGAGGACAGCGGCAGCATCAGTGCATCGACATACGAGACCCACTCGAAGCGCGGCCGGTCGAGGCCGCGTCCCACCGCAATGCGGTTTGCGAACATCGTGCGGATGTTGAGACGATCAAGCACCCATGCGGGATACCCATCACCGTGTGCGCGGCGCGCCCGGTCCTTGGCGGCGAGCAACGTTGCAACGTGTGCGCTGTCCATGTCCGTGAACGCATAGCCGTACAGTGCGCGCCACGCACCGATGTAGATCGGATTGTCAGGACGCATGCGCATCGGCGAACCGCCGGGCTCGAGGCCATCGACGGGGAGTGCATCGTATTCATCATCGGGCTTTTCACCCGGCGATGTCGCGCGCATCACGTGCGAGTGATTGTCGACGGCAGGCATGCGTGCGATGGCCGCGGCCAGCTCCGGGTCGGGCGCCTGTGCGCGCAGCGTGTGCGTTGGCGCGAGGCACACAACCATCACCAGTCCCGCGATGATCGTTTCGTGACGCATTGTCGTTTAGTCTGAGTGTGCGGAAGACGGACCCGAACGGGCCGGCGGGCAGTCGAAGATGCCGCGGTCCCGGGTCTCCAGCAAGCGTTATGTAACGCGGCTAGGGCTTTTTGGGTGGGATGCGCGAGGAGTGTCCGGCCACGATTTGCCAGCGTCCGTCGCGGTGCACGAAAACGTCAGTGAAGCGCGTCTCCGAGGACCGTGTCTCGGAGTTTTTCCTGTTGTGCATCTTCGTCGTGGTCCGTCCGAAGACGACGGCCGAGGTGCCGTAGACGTAGACATTCATGTCGTCCGGGTCGTACGCGTCGAGAGCCCAATCGCCTTCCGGCTCGTCCAGGCTGGCCAGGTCCTCTTTCTTTGTCGTGAGCGATCCGTTCGCGCCCGTGAACAGGAACTCATCGCCTTCGATTCTATCGAAATAGGCCTTGTCCCGCTTCACGTTTGCTGTCCCAATGTCCCGCTCGATCTGCATGAGCTCCGTGCGAACCTTAGCCTCGTTCGCGCCTCTCGAACGCGCGGGATTCTGGGCCCGTACAGTTATTCCGCTGGCCAGAATCCCTACGATTGTGAGGCCCAGCACCGTCCGTTTCATGTCCACCGCTCCGCGTGATGTGTTGATCATCGGCACTGCATCGTCCCTTCTTTATATTCCAGAATCCCCCCGGCTCCTCTAAAAGGGCGAGGTGTGTGATGTTCGCACGAGCCACTGCGGAAGGTCCACTTTTCAGCCACCTGTTGTCCAGCCGTCCACCGCGTGACGCGAAGGAAGGCGCCGCCGCAACCGCGATGTCTGTGGTCTTTCATGCGGCGATCCTGTCCGCGCTCGTCCTCGCGACGCTCAGCGTCGGTGGTGTCACGCCCGAGCTTGTACCGGACGTGATTGCGATCGTCCTGCCGATGCTGCCGCCGCCGCCCGCGTATCGCAGTGCCGCGCCGCGCATGCCCACTGTGGCGCCTGTTCCGGGAATCTCGCTCTCGCAGCAACCGGACTTCGCACCGCCGACGATCGTTCCGGGCGACTACAAGGCGCCGACGGTGAGCCAGATCGTCGGCAGTGACCCGATTGCACTCGAAGGCAATCAAACCGGCGTCCCGGGCGGTACCGGCGCGAGTCCGGATGGCGATACTGATGCGTCGCATCCATTCACGGTCTATACGTTGGCGCCGCGTCTCAGGAACGGAGCGGAAGTGAGTCGCGCGCTCGAACGGAATTACCCGCCGCTGTTGCGTGATTCGGGAATTGGCGGTGAAGTTCTCCTATGGCTTCTCGTCGACGAGGCTGGCGGCGTGTTGAAGGCCGACTTGAAGCAGTCCAGTGGTCACGGCGCGTTTGATGATGCAGCGATGAAGATTGCGCTGACGATGAAATTTTCGCCGGCGATGAATCGCGACCAGAAGATCAAGGTGTGGGTCGCGGTTCCGATCCGGTTCAGCGCGCGCTAACTACAATCGGAACAGGTAGCTGAGTTTCAAGAAAAATCCGTCACCGGCGCGTCGGAGATCGTGAAATGAGAATGGCGACGCGTCGGTGAGCTGGCTGCCGTAGCCAAGGAAGACGACGGTGCCGGGATTCGGCTTGTAGGAGAAAAGCCAGTCG
>JBBQYT010000132.1:0-6398 GCA_038208385.1 Longimicrobiales bacterium
GCCGATCCGCACGCCGGCCATGAGATGAGCGCGCTGTCCCCAATGACAATGGCAGCCGGCGCGCAGGATCTGTCGCTCCCGGCCGACGGCGCAACAGCCCAGGCCCGGTTGGCGGCATCGCCGAGGCACGGTGAATGGGTCATCGTCTATACCGGGCCCGCCGACAGCGTACGAGCCTGGGTCGTCTACCCGGAACGCAGGGACAAAGCGCCCGTCATCGTCGTCGTGCACGAGATTTTTGGCCTCTCCAACTGGATCAAAGCCGTGGCCGATCAGTTTGCAGCCGATGGCTTCATTGCCATCGCACCCGACCTGCTCACGATGAAGAACCTGCCGAATGCTGCCGACGGCGCTACCAATCCGGACTCGGCGCGAGCAGCGATCGGATCCCTGCAACGCCCGGATATCAATCGGCAACTTCTCGCCGTCGCCAATTACGGGATGTCATT
Organism: Longimicrobiales bacterium; assembly: GCA_038208385.1. GTDB lineage: Bacteria > Gemmatimonadota > Gemmatimonadetes > Longimicrobiales > RSA9 > JBBQYT01. The sequence goes on from JBBQYT010000132.1 coordinate 450, forward strand.
GCCGGCCGCCCGAAAGAAATACGGCGTCGTCGGGTTCTGCTGGGGCGGCGGTGTGTCCTTTGGTCATGCAGTGGCTTCGCCCGGGCTCGCTGCCTCCGTCGTCTACTACGGGACGTCGCCGTCAAACGCGGAGCTGGCCAGCGTAAAAGCTCCCGTGCTCGGGCTTTACGGCGAAAACGATGCGCGCGTGGGCGCGACCATTCCACCGGCTGACTCGACGATGAAAGCGCTCCACAAAACTTACGAGCCGCACATCCTCGCCGGCGCAGGACACGGCTTCCTGCGAGCGCAGGACGGCTCTAACGGCGCGAACCTGACGGCCACGAAGCAGGCGTGGCCGTTGACGATTGCGTGGTTCCGAAAGTACCTGGGGAAGTAGCCAACTTACCGAATAACGTCATTCTACTACATTGTTCACCACGCGCGCATCGAGGGGTCTCGAGCATGTTCCAGAAGCTGTTGCCCTGCAAGCGGTAAAGAGGGCGTGTCGGTGCTGTAACGTGCTTGACTAACAATAAAAAGCTACCTACAATCGCAGGACGAAGAACGTCTACCCTACCGCTTCCTGCTGCTTGGGGAGCGCCTCCGGCCGCGTCCAGTTTTTTCCACGGCTCGGGTTAATAGAAGAAAAAAACAATGAGGAGTGCCTGCTTACTGCGGGCCCGCTCGGTGCCCTGCGCGCCGTGCCCCGGGAGTCCATTCGAATGAATCTCGAGCTAAAATCGCTGATTGGACGATTGAGTCCGATCTCGAGAAGCGCGCTCGAAGCTGCCGCTCAGCTTTGCGTCCGTCAGACGAATTTCAATGTCGAGATCGAGCACCTGTTTCGTACGCTGCTCGACCTCGACAATGGTGACATTCATCACATCCTGCGCAACTACGACATCGAGATTTCGGATGTCGCGCGGGAGCTTACGCTGGCGATCGAGCGCTTTCCGCGCGGCAACAGCCGCACACCTGCATTTTCTCCGAACGTTCCGCGACTTCTTCAGGATGCGTGGGTCGTTTCGTCGCTGTTGTTGGAGGAGCCTGCCGTGCGGTCGGGCTCTTTGCTTTTGGCGGCACTGGAGAATGACATCCTGCGGAACGTTCTGCGCGAGTCTTCACCGAGTCTGCTGAAACTTCCGCGCGAGGCGTTGCGCGATAACCTGCGCGACCTGATCAGCCTTTCGACGGAGAAGGGTGGCGGTGCTGCACCGGCTGGATCTCCGAAGATTGGTCAGCCGCTGGCCGCAGCACAGCCGTCGTCGGGACCGCGTACCGCGGGCTCCCCGCAGGGTAACGGCACGACGGCACTCGATCAGTACACAATCGACCTGACTGCGCAGGCGCGCGAAGGCAAGATCGATCCGATTCGCGGCCGCGATCAGGAAATCCGTCAGATCATCGACATCCTGATGCGTCGCCGTCAGAACAACCCGATCCTGACGGGTGAGGCGGGTGTCGGCAAGACGGCTGTTGTTGAAGGTTTTGCACAGCGTGTCGCCGATGGCGATGTACCGGAGTCGATGCGGAACGCCGCGGTTCGTGCGCTGGACCTCGGCCTGTTGCAGGCAGGCGCCGGCATGAAGGGCGAGTTCGAGCATCGCCTGAAGTCGGTGATCGAGGAAGTGAAGTCGTCGGCGCAGCCGATCATTCTGTTCATCGATGAAGCGCACACACTCATTGGTGCGGGCGGCGCGCAGGGTCAGGGCGATGCTGCAAACCTGCTGAAGCCTGCGCTCGCGCGCGGCGAGCTTCGCACAATCGCAGCGACGACGTGGTCCGAATACAAGAAATACGTTGAAAAGGACCCTGCGCTCGCGCGCCGCTTCCAGGTGATCAAGGTAGAAGAGCCGGACGAGGAGAATGCAGTTTCAATGCTGCGGGGCGTCGTTCCACAGCTCGAGATGCACCACGGCGTACGCGTGCTCGAGGAAGCGCTGCGCGATGCGGTGAAGCTCTCGCACCGCCACATCCCGGGCCGTCAGCTGCCGGACAAGGCCGTGAGCGTGCTCGACACCGCTTGTGCTCGTGTAGCCATTGCCCAGGCCAGTCCGCCGCCGGTCGTAGAAGGCGCTGCGCGACGTGTTGCCACGGTCGAGCTCGAGCTTGGAATTCTCCGCCGCGAAAACCTGTCGACGAACAAGCACACTGCGCGCATTCGCGATCTCGAGCGCGAGCTCGAAACGAACGAATCGAATTTGCGCGAAGCAGAGACACGCTGGCAGGGCGAGCTCGAGCTAGTCAAGGAAATCGGCGCGCTGCGCAAGAAGATCGAAGACCTGAGCACCAACGAAGCGAACAAGGGAGAAGTCGCGAAGCTCGTCACGCAAATCGGCGGGATGGAGCAGAAGCTCGCCGCCATGCAGGATGATTCTGCAATGGTGCCGACGTGCGTCGACTCGCAGATCATCGCTTCCGTCATCTCCGACTGGACCGGCATTCCGGTCGGCAAGATGGTCAAGGATGAGATCCGCACGGTAATGAACCTTCAGACGATGATGCAGGACCGGATCATCGGCCAGTCTGAAGCGCTCGATGTGATCTGTCGCCGCATTCGGACTTTCCGCGCGCACCTCGACGACCCGGTGAAGCCCGTCGGCGTGTTCCTGCTCGTGGGACCGAGCGGTGTCGGCAAGACCGAGACGGCGATCACGCTGGCCGATTATCTGTATGGCGGTGAGCGCAACATGATCACTGTCAACATGTCCGAGTACCAGGAAGCGCACACTGTCTCAGGACTAAAGGGATCACCGCCAGGCTATGTGGGTTATGGCACCGGCGGTGTGCTGACCGAGGCCGTGCGTCGGCGGCCGTACAGCGTCGTGCTGCTCGATGAAATCGAGAAGGCGCACCCTGACGTGATCGAGATGTTCTACCAGGTATTCGACAAGGGCTCGATGGAAGACGCAGAAGGATCGGTCGTCGATTTCAAGAACGCGATTATCCTGCTGACATCCAACGTCGGCTCGGAAACGATATTGAAGGCGTGTCAGCGCAAGGGCACGCGGCCGGATTACGAGACACTCGTGAAGCTGATTCGTCCCGAGCTGCTCGAGCACTTCAAGCCGGCGTTGCTCGGTCGTCTTTTCGTCGTGCCCTATTATCCGCTGCACGATGACGAAGTGACCGAGATCGTCGAGCTGAAGCTCAGCAAGATCCAGCAGCGATTCTGGGAGCAGCACCAGGCCGATCTGACATACGATCCGGCCGTGGTTCAGCTGATTGTCGGTCGCTGCACGGAAGTCGACAGCGGTGCACGCAACATCGACCACATCATCACGCAGTCGATGCTGCCCGAGCTGTCGACACAGGTCCTCGAGCATATGGCGCGCGGCGCGACATTTACATCCGCGCACATCTCGATCGATGCCGAGGGCAAATTGACATACACGCTGGGTTCGCTGCCTTCCGAGCTGCAGGCAGCAGCCATCGTCGAACCGAATGTGCCACAGCCAGCATGAGCCCGATCGCGCAGGACAACCTGCTGCTGAAAATCTCGACCGATGCGGGTGCGGACGTTTTGCGCGTGCAGGGCATCCGCGGCGAAGAGCGATTGTCCGGGCTGTTTCATTTCATGGTCGAGACCGTATCTCTCGATGCTGCGCTCGATTTCGACTCGATCGTCGGGACGTCCGCGACGCTCACGATCGCATTGCCGTCCAGCAAGACGCGCATGATCAACGGCATCGTGACGCGTTTCATTCAGGGCGCGACCGCCGGCGGTCTTACGCGCTACTACCTGGAGCTCCGTCCGTGGCTGTGGCTGCTCACACTGGCAACGGACTCGAAAATTTATCAGGCGAAGTCCGTACCCGACATCCTGGAAGCAATTTTCACCGAGCTTGGATACACGGATCACACGAACAGCCTGACCGCGACCTACACGGCGCGTGACTACTGCGTGCAGTACCAGGAGACCGCGTTCGACTTCATTTCGCGGCTCATGGAGGAAGAAGGCATTTCGTACTTCTTCCAGCATGAAGATGGCAAACACACGATGGTGCTGGCAGATGATCCGGCGACGTACGCTGCGCTGCCGAGCATTCCGTCGCTGAAATATCTGAAGTCGGTTTCGACTACGCAGATCCAGGCGAATGCCGTCGTGTCATGCTCGCTCGAGCACAACGTCATCAGTGCCGAGTACGCGATGTCGGATTACAACTTCGAGACGCCGGACTCGAGCCTCGTCGCAACGGCGACGGCGAGCGGAACCATCGCCGCGCTGAAGCGGTTCGAGTACCCAGGCAAGTACAAGACGAAGTCCGATGGCGATGCGATCTCGAAGCTGCGCGCGGAGAGCTGTGAGTCCCTTGCGAAGATGCTGACCGGCGAGAGCTACTGCGCAGACATGACGTCCGGATACACGTTCACACTGACGGACCATGACCGCGAAGATGTAAACGCTTCGTATACGATTTACAGCGTCACGCACGATGCGAATCAGCTGAGCTATCGCAACACGTTCGAGGCCATTCCTGCGACGGTGACGTTCCGTCCGCCACTCGTGACGCCGAAGCCCCGCATTGCGGGTGCACATACAGCGCTCGTCGTCGGCAAGGCCGGCGAAGAAATCTGGACTGACAAGTACGGTCGCGTAGTGGTGCAGTTCTACTGGGACCGGCTCGGCGTAAAGGACGAAAAAAGCTCCTGCTGGGTGCGCGTTGCACAGGGCTGGGCAGGCAAAACGTGGGGCGCGGTTTTCATTCCGCGCATCGGCCAGGAAGTGATCGTGAGCTTTCTCGATGGCGATCCGGATCGTCCGATCATTACCGGTAGCGTCTACAACGCGACGCAGACGGTGCCGTACGCACTGCCTGACGACCAGACGAAGAGCACGGTCAAGAGCAACAGCTCGAAGGGCGGCGCGGGCTTCAACGAGCTGCGCTTCGAGGACAAGAAGGACTCGGAAGAAATTTACGTGCACGCGCAGAAGGACATGAAAGTCGATGTGCTGCACGACAGCACGACGACGATCACGAACGATCGCACGATCACTGTCTCCGAAGGCAAGGAAGTACACACGATCACGAAGGGCGATCGCACCGTCGATGTGCAGGCCGGCAAGGAGACGCACAACGTCAAGGGCACGCGCGAGGTGAAAGTCACCGGCGATGAGACCCACACCAACGAAGCCAACTTTGACCAGAAGGTCACCGGCAACTACACATTGAAGGTGACCGGCAACTTGACGATCGAAGCGGATGGTGACGTGATCATCAAGTCGGCAAAGACGGTCGCACAAAAGGCAGGTACGACGTTCGACATCGAGGCCGGCACCGCGCTGACGAACAAGGCGGGCACTGCGCTCAAGAACAAGGCGGGGACGACCCTGGACAACGAGGCCGGAACGACACTCACGAACAAGGGCGTGTCCGTGTCGAACGAAGCCTCGGCACAGTTGAAGAGCAAGGGCGCGCTGGCCAATCTCGAGGCGGATGGCATCGTGACGGTGAAGGGTTCGCTCGTAAAGATCAACTGACGCGATGTCGACAAACGCGAACGACGCCCCTGTTGGCGAGCCTCAGCCACTCAATGGCGAGCGCACCGAGCATTACGAGACTGGAGAAAAGCGCGAAGTCACGCACTGGCTGCAGGGCAAGCTGCACGGCGAGACGGTCAAGTACAGGAAGGATGGTTCCGTAGAGCTGCGCGCCCCGTTCGAGGCAGGCGCCCTGAACGGTGAGCTGCGCGCTTACGATGATGAAGGTGCACTCGCGTATGTGTTCATGTACGTGGCTGGTCTTTTGAACGGCGATGGTCTGATCTATCAGCACCAGGGCATACACTACCGCATTGCGTATCGCGGTGGCGTGCAGCACGGGCCGATGCTCGCGTATTCGCCGACCGGCGATGTTGCAGCGAAGATGCCGTTCGAGGGTGGCAAGCAGCATGGCCTGTCGGAGTGGTACGATGCAAAGGGTGGCGTCGTGAAGTCGGTAATGTTTCGCGGCGGCAAGATGCACG
>JBBQYT010000133.1:0-6391 GCA_038208385.1 Longimicrobiales bacterium
CGCTGCGGGCGGGTGGCTTCTTCAGGAGAGCGCGCCCGCCGCGGGCAGCTTCTATGCGCAGTCCCGGCTCTTCGACCAGGTGCGGCAGATCGTCTCGCAGCAGTTCGTGGACTCCGTCAACGAAGCGGACCTCTATCACAACGCCGCTGAAGGCCTTGTCAAAGGGCTTGGTGATCCCCACAGCTCGCTCTTCAATCCCCGTCGCCTCGCCGCATTCAACATTGATGTGAACGGCCAGTACGGCGGCGTGGGCCTGCGTGTCGGGCGTAGTGCGAACCTACTGACGGTCACGACAGTCTTTCCGCACACGCCGGCCGAGCGCGCGGGCATCCATGCGGGCGATCGAATTCTGCAGATCGATCAAGCCAACACCAGGACGTGGGGCGTCGACTCGGCAGCAGCGCACCTGCGGGGCGCGCAGGGCACTCCCGTAACGTTGACGATGGGGCGCGTTGGCCAGCCCGAGACGATGCAGGTGAAGCTGGTTCGCGAAGCGGTTCGCCTCAGTTCTGTGCCCGCAGCCTACATGATGGCCAAGGGCGTTGGCTACATCGGTCTCGAGGCAATCAGTGACGGATCTTCGAAAGAAGTCGCGGATGCATTGAAGCAGTTGAAGTCACAGGGCATGCGGGCTTTGATCCTGGACCTGCGCGGCAACGGCGGTGGCTATCTCCAGGAAGCAGTCAGCATTTCCGAGCTGTTCCTGGACCCGGAGCGGCTCGTCGTCGAAACGCGAGGCCGGCAGGGCGCCGACAATCAGAAATACATGAGCTCGAACCGGAATGCGGAGTTCGTGTCGCTGCCCATCACGGTTCTGGTCGATCCCAACACAGCTTCGGCCGCGGAAATTGTCGCCGGTGCGCTCCAGGACCACGACCGGGCCATGCTGATTGGCCAGCGCACCTATGGCAAAGGCGTCGCGCAGCTGGTCTTCCCGCTGAACGGTGGATTCGCACTGAAGCTCACGACAGAGCGCTGGTATACGCCATCGGGTCGCTCCATTCAGAAGCTGGCGCCAAAGCCCGATGCAGACGATGACGATGCGCCGCCCGCGGCCGCTCCAGTCGCACCCGGCATGGACTCCGTCTACCACAGCTTCGATGGACGACGCCTCGCCGGCGGTGGCGGGATCGTTCCGGACATCGTGCTCCTGGCGCGCGACTCGGCCACGGCTGCGCAGCGCCTGCTCGACCAGAAGCTGACCACCCTACCCGGCAAATTCGGCGAGACGATATTCGAGTTTGCCGTCGCATATCACGCAAAGAATCCGGAGCTGAAGCCCGGATTCGTCGTGACACCCGCGCTTTTGGATGAGTTTTATACGACGTTGCAGGAGGCGGGATTCAAGCTCGATCGCAAAGCGTACGACGACGCAGCGGACCTCACGTCCAAGCGGCTCGCATTGCAGATCACGTTCGTCTCATTCGGCGAGCAGGAAGCACGTCGCCGCGGCAACATCGGCGACCATCAGGTCGACATGGCGTTCGATCTGCTGTCGCGCGCTCAAAATACGAAGCAGCTCCTCCGACTCACTGCGTCATCCCACGGCTGAGGAAGACGTCTATCGTCGATGAATCCAACGACACTGCCGCACCCCGGGATCCGGCTCACGCAGCTCTCGCACGCCGCAGGCTGCGGCTGCAAACTCGGCTCCGGTGAGCTATCGCAGGTCCTCCGCCATCTGATCCCGTTCTCCGACCCGAACGTTCTCGTCGATGCAGCCTTTGCAGACGACGCCGCCGTCTACCGAATCGACGCCGACCGCGCAATCGTCGCTACGGCAGATTTTTTCACACCGATTGTAGACGATGCGTTCGATTTCGGACGCATCGCTGCGACCAACGCGATCTCCGACATCTATGCGATGGGCGCGAGGCCGCTGTTCGCGCTCAACCTCGTTGCGTTTCCGCGCAAATTGCTCGATGAAGGATTGCTCGAAGAAATCATTCGCGGTGGTGGCGAGATTGCCCGCCAGGCGGGCATTGCAGTCGTCGGTGGACACTCCATCGATGATGCGGAGCCGAAGTACGGTATGTGCGTGATCGGCGAAGTCCATCCGGACAGAATCATGCGCAATGCAGGCGCGCAGGTCGGTGATGCCCTCGTGCTCACCAAGGCGATCGGCACCGGTATTATCACGACGGCAATCAAGAACGATGGTGCAAGCGAGGAGTCGGTTCGAGCAGCAATCACCAGCATGACGACGTTGAATCGCACCGCATCAGAAGCGATGCTGCGTCATGGCGCGCACGGCGCCACCGATGTCACGGGATTCGGCCTGCTCGGTCACCTGCGCGAGGTTGCGCGCGCAAGCGGCGTGTCCGCACGCATTCGCGTATCCGACGTGCCTGTGCTTGCAGGCGTGCACGACCTCATCGAACGGAAATTTCTGCCGGGAGGCACGCGCAGAAACCTGGCCGATGTCGAAAACAGTGTCGAGTGGAGTGCGGGTGTATCGGAAGAGATGAAACTGCTGTTGTGTGATGCGCAAACGTCCGGCGGATTGCTGATTGCGGTGCCGCAGGGGCGCGCGGGTCAGCTCGTCGAAGAGCTCCGCGCCGGTGACACGCCGTTTGCCGCAATCGTCGGCGCAATCGAAAACGGTAAAGCAGGCAGGATCGTCGTCGACAGCTGATGCGGCGCATCGCAGCCCTGCGCGCGATGGAGCTTTTCAATTCTGTCCGCCGCTGCGTCACCCGATCGCGTACTCCCGTAAACCTCGCGCTGTGCCGCACGCACCCACACGCGCACCCGCGCATCGATCACTTCGTGGCCCGTGGCTGTACGCAGCGTCTTCGCAAGCTCTTTCGGATCCGCAGTCGCAAGCTGCTCCACCGATGTGATGCAAACCGCCAGCAGATCGCGCGTATTGCGCGAGCCGATGCCACGCAAGCCCGACAACCGCGCTTCCTCGATCCACGCACGCGCATTCTCGCGCGAAACACCCGCCATGTTCGCCATCTCGTCCGGCGAGGCTTCCGCCAGCCTGAACACGTTGAAGCCAGCGCGCGAAAGTTGCGCGGCAGGCACGCCCGGCAGCTCCGCCAGGTGCGGTGTCACCGATGAGATCGTGAGGACTTCCATTCCCCAGAGAACCGCGAGACAAAACGCACACGCAGCAGCAGTGACCGTTACGCGCCGGGCGCGACTGGCCGGCATTGCCTTGCCCGAAAGCGGCACTGCAACACCCTTCAGCACCAGCCACTGCCAGATCACGAAACAATCGACGGCAAACGGCGGGAAGCCGAAGAACCCGAGCAGCGGCATCTCAAACAGCTTGAGATCCTCGAAGAACGGGACCGTGTAGATCCACTTGCCGCGTGCGCGGATGTTGAACAGCTCCCAGCAGAAGCCGATCATTGCGCCGCCAATCAGGACGCGCAGCAAACGACCAGGACGTCCTTCTTCCAGATCGCGCAGCAATGACCGCTCGGGATCAGTCCGGTATACCGACGGCTCGAGCAGCAGCGTCATCGTTCCCCACACGAGCGGGAAACAATACTTCGGCCAGATCATCGCAAGCACCAGCGTGAGCACGCCGGCAATCTGCGTGTTGCGCAGCAGCCTCGGCGTGACGCGCAGCTTCGGCCAGCGCACGTGCTCCATTACACCACGGCCATCGAGCAATGCCTCCGCACCAAACACTGCAGGCAGTACCGTCGCAAACGAGATGGCGATCGCAAACCATCGGATCAAACCATCCGCCGGCACGAATACATAGTACCAGTTGCGCAGACGGAAATTCACCAGCTCGAAGAAGAACCACACCACCGCGGACCAACCCAGCATCGTCACGAGTGATGCCGGACGGCGCAGCTTCGGTGAGCGCGCGCCCGTGAGTGCGAGCGCGCCGTACAGCGCGAGCAGCATCGCATACCAGGCAAAGATGTAGAACGATGTGGCGAACGGCTCGAAGCCGTTCAACATCGCCCACGTCGAGCCCGCAAAGCCGACGAGTCCTACGGCCAGCGCGGCCCAACCCTTGGCACGTGAACGAGCCTGACCCCGGACGTAGCCGCCCGCGGTCGAGCTGTAACCCATCGATAGGTGTGTTGCTTCCATGGCCTCCCTAGATATCGATTGCTCTGCCAAGCGCGGCCAAAGCCGCTCCGGCGACGGATTCCGACAACGTGGGGTGGGGATGCATCGCCCTGTCCATCTCCTCGGCTGTCGACTCCAAATGACGACCCACAACGAACTCGCCGATCAACTCGCTCGCGTGATGCCCGACAATGTGCGCGCCGAGAATCTCGCCGTACTTCTTGTCCAGAATCACCTTCACATGGCCCTCGGTCTCACCTGCCGTACGCGCTCGGCCATTCGCACTGAACGGGAACGTACCGACCTGAATGTCGAAGCCCTGCTCGCGCGCCGCCGCCTCCGTCAGACCCACCGAAGCCACCTCGGGATGACAATACGTTACACTCGGTATGTTGTTATAGTCCACTCCCGCGTGCGTATCACCTGCAATTCGCTCGACAACCGTAATTCCTTCATGAGATGCCTTATGCGCAAGTAGCGGCGGCTTCGCGACATCGCCAATCGCGTACACATTCGGGGCGGTCGTCAGCAGGTTCTCATCAACCGCAATGAACCCCTTCTCCGTCTTCACGCCCGCTGCCTCGAGACCAATGTCTTCAATGATCGGTGCACGACCCACGGCGACGAGTACTCGTTCGACTTCAATCGTCTTTGTCTCGCCGCTCTTGGTCTTCACACTCAATGTAACGCCATCTTTTTTTACATCGGCTTTTTCGAGGCGGGCGCCCGTCAGTACTTCGATGCCGCGCTTCTTGAATGCCTTTTCGACGACGGCAGCCGAGTCTTTGTCTTCCAGCGGCAGGACCTGGTCGAGCGCTTCGATGACGGTCACCTTCGTGCCGAACGAGTTGTACACGTCGGCAAACTCCATCCCGATTGCACCGGCGCCAATGACGCCGAGCGTTGCAGGTGCGCTTTCTGGAAAGACAGCCTGGTCCGAGCACCAGACGCGGTCGCCATCGATTTTCAGAATCGGCAGGGAACGTGCGCGCGAGCCCGTGGCAATGATGATGTTCTTCGCCTGCAGCGTACGCTCGCCGTCCTTGCCCTTCACGATGACTTTGCCGTTACCGCCTAGACGGCCCCAGCCCGGAACGGTTTCGATCTTGTTCTTCTTGAACAAAAAGCCGACTCCCTTGGCGCCCTGATCGGCAACTTTGCGCGCGCGCTTCGCAGCAACGCCGAGATCGAGCTTCATGTCGCCGACAGTAATCCCGAAATCACCGACGTCCTTCAGTTTACGCGCGAAGAACGCGCTCTCGAGCATTGCCTTGGTTGGGATGCAGCCGATGTTGTTGCAAACACCACCGAGCTTGTCCGCCTCGACGCACGCCACCGTCATTCCGAGCTGCGCCGCCCGAATCGCCGCCACGTAACCACCCGGCCCCGACCCGATCACCACCAAATCAAATGTATCTGCCACGCGAATCTCCGTGTTTGTTTACGCAATTATCATTAGTGGATCTTCCAAAAACTCCCGCAGCGTTTGCAGGAACTTCGCGCCCGTCGCGCCATCGATGACACGATGGTCGCAGCTCATCGTAAGACGCATGCGCGGACGCACGACAACTTCGCCATTCTCTACAACAGGCTTGTCTTCAACACGCCCAACGGCCAGAATCGCCGACTCGGGCGGATTGATGATCGCCGTAAACTCGTCAATGCCGAACATTCCGAGATTCGAGATCGAGAACGTCGCGCCTGTGTATTCTTCCGGCTTCAGTTTCTTTTCGCGCGCGCGTCCTGCAAGCTCGCGAACTTCTGCCGCGATCTGCGCAACGCCTTTCCTGTCTGCATCGTGGATCACCGGAGTGATCAAGCCGTCTTCGACGGCGACGGCTACGCCGACGTGTACGCGCCCATATCTGCGGATCACCGTGTCAGCCCACGACGCATTCACTTCCGGATGACGACGCAATGCTTCGGCAACTGCGCGAATGATGAAATCATTCACTGATGTCTTGCCGCCGCTCTCCTTGAGCCGCGCATTCAATCGCTCGCGCATTTGCTGCGTCAGCGTCATGTCGACTTCAATCGTCAGATAGAACGTCGGTACCGGCCCGAGCGATGTGACGAGGCGTTTTGCAATCGTCTTCCGCATCTGTGTGACCGGCACTTCAACGACGTCCTGTCCAGCCACAGCAGGCGCAGCAACGGGCCGCGGTGCTTCACCGCCCGCGGGCTTCGCTTCCGCCGGCCTGGCCTCTCCACCAGCAGCCGCCGCCGGCACAGCCGTGCCCGCTGCCTCGATGTCGCGCTTCGTGATACGGCCGCCAGGCCCGGAGCCCTGCACACTGTGCAGCTCCACACCCGACTCCGCTGCCAACCGCCTCGCCAACGGCGACGCTTT
>JBBQYT010000134.1:0-6386 GCA_038208385.1 Longimicrobiales bacterium
CGAGCTCCATGAGATCACCATACCCGATGATTGCATTCAGAGGCGTACGCAGCTCGTGACCCATGACGGCGAGAAAGTCTGACTTCACCTGGTTCGCTTCCCGCGCGCGCTGATACAACCGCGCGTTGTCGATTGCAAAGCCTGCGCGGCGTGCGATTTCCTGCGCGAGGTCGAGGTCCTGCGGAGTGTAACGCCTTTCGGCACCCGCAAGCACGAGCGTGACCGCGCCAATCGTGTGATCCCGTGCGTTGATGGGAACGACGAGCACAGACTCTGGCTCCAGGGCGCGCAGCACCTCGAGATGAGACTCGTCGTGTGCAATTTCGGCGAGCCATTCGTCGGTAATGGTAGTAAAGATTTCTGCAGCCCCGGTCGAGATCACGCGGGAAACCGGATCCCTGGAGAGCTCCCTTTGAGGAGCATACATGCGCTTGAGCTCGTCCAGAAGCGACTTGCGCAATGGATCGAAGTGGCAGGCTGCGAGGCGTCGTATTTTTTTTCTTTCGACGACATCGATCACGCACCAACTGGCCATGAACGGACACATCAGCTGCGCGAGTGTTGACAGCGTGGCGTTGTAGTCCAGAGAGCTGCCGAGCAGGCTGCTCGCGTCGGCGAGGAAGTTGGAACGGCGTTCTGCTGCTTCGGCCGCCTCGCGCGCCGTGCGCTCCGACACGAGCTTGCGCGCGCGTTCTTCGGATTTGCGCCGGTCCGTGATGTCCCGCAGGGAGGCGAGGTATGCCGGTTTGCCGTCCCATGTGGTTTCGGCAGCTCGCAGCTCTGCAACCATTGAATTGCCGTCGCCGCGAACGAGATCGATCTCCGCCGTTTCACCCGCCACAACAGGGAACCCAAAGGTTTCACCTGCGAGCTCGCTCTTCGAGTGTCTGAACAGTTTCTCTGCGGCGGGATTCACGAACTGAATGACGCCCGCGGCGTCCACGATGATGATGGAGTCCGCAGTTTTCTCGATGATCGTGCGCGAGCGCGCCTCGCTTGCCTGCAGGTCCGAAACGCGTCGCTCGAGATGCCGCACCACCTTGTGCCGTTCGATCGCAAATTGAATCGCGCGGTCCAATATTGTGCGGTTGAGGCTCGCGCGATCCAAAAAATCATGTGCGCCGGATTGCAGCGCGCGCACGCCACAGGAGGCATCGCGAGCATTCGCGATGACGATGAGCGGCACGCCAATAGCGCTCGCCTGCGTCCTCTGAACGATGGGGATCTCGCCAGGACCCATGGCAGCCAGGCCGAGAAGGATGACATCGATCCGGGTGGCTGCAATCCGCAGATCGTCTGCACTCGCCTGTTGAGTGACGACGACGAAGTTCGGAGCATCGGTATCGAGCAATGCTGCAACGGAGGCCGCGTCTCCCTCGTTCGACTCAATAAGGAGGATTCGTACAGCGGCGGATGTCGGGGGAGATGTAGCGTTACGCGAGGCCATGCTCTGGGCGCTCGACATTGAGCGTTCGACGCGGCAATGAAACCGTGAACGTTGTGCCCTCTCCAAGTACGCTCTCGACCGACACCTGGCCGCCGAGCAACATCAGCAACTGCTTGACCACGCTAAGGCCCAGACCGGTGCCGTTCGCAGGCGACCGCTGTGTAACATCAGCCTGCCAGAACGGATCGAAGATGTGCGTCAGGTGCTCCTGCGCGATCCCTACTCCCGTATCCTCCACGCGAAAGACAACGTGGTCTGCATGCGTCTCTGCTTGCAGCCGTACTTCACCCTGCTTCGTGTATTTGACTGCGTTGCCGACAAGATTGAGCAGCACCTGACGGAGCTTGTCCGGGTCCGTACTCAGCACCGCGCTCTCGGGCGGTTTCACTTTGAAAATCAGGTTGCGCTCGGCGGCCAACGGCTGCATGACTTCACTCACTTGCTGCACGACATCATGGATGTCGACATCGGCGAGGTGAATTTCCTCGTTGCGTGATTCGAGTCGCGCGTAGGCGAGCAGCTCATCGATCAAGTAAAGCAAATGCGCTGCGGACGTGCGCACACGCGCTACGTGCTGGCGGCTCGCATCGGCGAGCGGATGTGGTATCCCCATCATCAGAAGCTCGGAGTAGCCGAGGATCGAGTTCAGGGGCGTCCGCAGATCGTGCGAAATTACGGCGAGAAAGTGCGATTTGCTCTGGTTGGCGTCCTGCGCCTCGTGGTAGAGCCGCGCATTGTCCAGCGCGAGTGCAGCGCGCAGGGCGATATCCTGAGCGAGAGCAAGATCCTGCTCGCTGAATCGGTGGTTCGGATCAACCGAGACCAGCTTTATTGCGCCGTATGCGCGCTCGCGCGCGAACAGCGGCAGGATCATGAGCGATTCCATACGCAGCTCACGCAGAAGCTCGAGATGCCGCTGATCCTGCGCGTTGGTCTCGAGCCAGCCCGGCGGAATTTGTTTGACGAGCATGGGCTGCCGCGTGCGCAGTACTTCGAGGACTGGCTGCAATCCGTCAGGGCCGACAGTGTGATTGCGGAGCGCGGTGATGGCTTCGTGCTGAGCGGGGTCGTGATGCGCTGCATCGAGTCTTTTGATCTGACCATCATCCAGCTGATAGACGACTGCCCAGTCGGCGAGCGTTTGTACGAACAGGCGCGGCAACGCAGAGAGCGTTGCCGCGAAGTCGAGCGATGACGTGAGTACTGCGCTCGATTCCGCGAGGAAGCGAAACCGCTGCGCGGTCTCTTCCGCCGCTGCACGTGCACCCTGCTCCTGGATCAGACGACGCGCACTCTGCTCTGCGCGCTTGCGCTCAGTCATATCCCGCAGGGAAGCAATACGCGCGTCCTTGCCTTCCCACTCTGATTCGACGACGCGCATTTCGACAACGACTACGACGCCGTGCCGAACCAGATCCAGCTCGACAGTTTCGCCCGCGACAACCGGGAATCCGAATGGACGTCCAATCAGTGTCTCGCGAGTCTGGCCAAAGAGGTCTGCGGCCGCATCGTTTGCGAAAAGGATGAGCTCTGAGCCAATAACGACGATCGCATCCGCATTGCGCTCGATGACTGCGCGAAAGCGTGCTTCGCTGTTGTGCAGCTCAGCCGTGAGACGCGCGATGCGAGCGTCTGTGTCTGCAGGGAAATCGTGCGAAGTCGAATAGTTTGTCACGTTGTTTCGACGCCCCCGGACAGCCTATGCCAAGTTATGGTAACATTTTAGGCGTGATCGTAGCAGATAATGCAAGGGGCATTCCACTGCGCAAAGGGTTACTGCGGCGGCTGATCAGGCAACGACTCAGGAGTCGTCACCTGCAGGTTTGTGAAGTCTCTTTTCCTCATCGAATAGCTCCCAGATACGCTCGACATCGCTCGGCGAGACATGTACGGGCGCACCGGCGAGAATGCCCGTAACGTTACGGAAGGCGCGGCCGAGGTGCATGCCGGCGTGGTCGATCGTGAACTCGCGGATCTCCTTGTCATGAATTGATCCGCGCATTTTCAGAACCGTGATGCCCCGCTTCATCTCCCCAAACATCTCGACGTAACGGAGAAGAATGATCGAGTCCGTGAGCGTAGAAATGTGCGCTTCGGTGATGGACGGTCCGCCCATGAGATTGGGCGTCGTCGATGTGAACAATCCAGTGATTTCCTGGTGCTTGATGAACGATGTGAAACCAATGACGAACTCGCGAAACGACTTGTCCGTGCCGACGCGCTCCAGCGCAGAAAGGCTGTCGAGCGCGACGCGCTTGGGCTTGAACTCGTTCACTGTTTTCTGGATGCTGACGAGCCAGTCTTCAAGACCAGCGACTTCAGGATAATCACAGATCACACGCAGCGAGCCTTCGTTCTCCATCTTCTCGAAATCGATTCCCCAGCCGATCGCATTACGGAACAACTGCTCGCGACTCTCCTCGAACGCGAGCAGCAGACACCGCTCGCCAGCAGCAGCGCCGCCCTGTAGAAACTGCGTGACGGTCAGCGTCTTGCCCGTGCCGGTTGCACCCGAAATCAGAATGACGGAATCGCGGAAGAACCCGCCACCGCACATTGCGTCGAGCTCCGGATTGCCGGAAGAGATTCTGATATTCGAGGATTTCTGGCGCAGCTGCATCGCGGACATTGGAATCACAACGATGCCGGTTCCCGGCACAATCGTAAAAGGAATTTCGCCCTTCTGATGGTCCGTTCCGCGAAATTTAAGGATTTCGATGGTGCGCCTGCGGTTTTCGGCTTCGAGGACGTTGCGAAGCACCATGACGTTGTCTGCAATGAATTCTTCGACGCCGAACCGCGCGATGGGTCCGTAGTCGTTGGCGCGCTCGGCAGTAAGGAGAGCGGTGACGCCCATCTGTTTGAGCGCAATTGCGATGCGATACAACTCCCGCCTGACAGTCGCCTGATCGGAGAACTGGGAGAAGACAGCGCCGAGCGAATCGACGGACACCCGCTTTGCATTGACCTTCTTGACGGCATTCTGGACGCGCGCCAGAAGCGCGCTCAGGTCAAAGCTTCCACTCTCGACCGTCTCCAGATCCGGCTCAGGCGAAGCGTCGACGAAAGCAAACTTGCCTTCACGCTCCCACTTCTTGATGTCCCAGCCGAATCCGTGCACGTTCTGACGGATATCTGCCGGCGACTCTTCGAAAGTGATGAAGACGCCATTCTCATTCGCGTCCTGAATTCCAGCCGCAATGAAGTGCATCGCGAAAACGGTCTTCCCGCTGCCTGCCGTGCCCGAAACCAGCGTCGTCCGGTTCTTCGGGAGTCCGCCCTTCGCGATCACGTCGAAGCTCGGGATTCCCGTCACCAGCTTCTGCAGGGGCTGTTGTTCTGCTTGCTCGATCATGGATCTTCAACAGGTTCGCTGGAATCAGCATTCAACAGGTCAGGCCGGACCTCGAGGCCGAGAAGTACCTTCTCCTTGTCCGACAGATCGCCAATCACACGACGAAGCGGCGGCGGCAGCCGCTTGATGAGCGTCGGAGTCGCCAGAATCTTGTCATCTTCGGCAAGTTGCGGATTTTCGAGAACGTCGATGATCTGAAGCTCATACTGCCCGCGCAGGTCTTCCTCACAAATCCGGCGCAAATTGGCAATTGCAAGCTCCGCTCTGGGCGTCTTGCCGGTCACATACAACTTCAATAAATAGCTGTTCGGCAGGAGACATCTCCTTTCGGCAGACTCTCTAGAGCAACAGGCAATAGTGCCCCGCGCTGAGCAATTTCCGCGCGCCGGCCGTATCGGGAAAATTCAAGTTATTGTGTTAAAGCCGCCCGCGACACCGCCAGGCCGGAAGTTGGACCAAAATGCACGCGGTGTGCCATTACTGGCTTGTTCGCTGGGCAGCCGAATTGCAGTGCGATATATTCACCGCCTCAATGAATCCCCGCGTATCTGGAGCATGATGGCAGACACTTTCAATGAGCTCGGTCTCTCGCCCGCAGTAGTGAGCTCGGCCGAGACGGCTGGTTATTTAGTCCCGACAGCGCTGCAGCGCGCCGCGATTCCGGTCCTTCGTCGCGGCGGCAATGCGGTGTTGAACGCATCGACCGGATCGGGTGTCGTAGGCGCCTATGGCCTTGCCCTTTTCGATCGACTGGCTGGAATGCCTGTCGCCGACGCGCCGGCCGGCCCTCTCGCCGTCGTACTGACGCAGACTGATGATGAAGCTGCGATGATTGCTCGTGCGCTCGGAAAGCTTGCGCGCACAACCGGTCTGCGCGTGCAATCGTTTGCGCGCGGGTGGCCCAGGCGCGAAATCGCTGCACACGTAGGCGTGATGTCCGTGCCGGCAGCGCTCGAGGCAATTCGCACATCGTCATTGAAGCTGGAAGCACTTCAAGTGCTCGTAATCGATGGCTTGTCGTCCATCCTTGGCATGTTCGGCCGTGATGCGCTGGCACCGCTGGCCGCTTCACTGCCGCGCGACGCGCAGCGCGTGATCGTCACCGGCGAGCTGAACAAGGATGTAAGCGATTTCGTCGAGGGGCACGTCCGGCGCGCGCTCAGTATTCCGTCGCGTCCCGCGGACACGCGCCAGGCGGGGGCGCCCGAGCCTATCGTCGGCACCGTCGCGTATGCCGTCGTATCGGAAATCGAAAAAATCGATGTTGTAGGCGAAATGTTGTCGAGCATGAAGGAGACGCCCGTGCTGATTTGCCGCACGGATGATCGCGCGGCCGAGCTTGTGGAAGCCCTGAGTGTGCGTGGCTTCCACGTTGGCGCTGCCGAAGATGAGGAGAGCGATGTCGCAATTGCCGCAAGCGATGCGGACGCGGCAACGCTGAATGCTGCATGGGTGTTGAGCTATGACGTCCCGTTCGATGCCGAGGCTCTGGTGAGCAGGCACAAGAGCGGCGGCGCGGTGCTCGTGACGCCGCACGAGCTCCAGCACCTGCGTCGAATCGCTGTCGAGGCCAACATGTCGCTC
>JBBQYT010000135.1:0-6353 GCA_038208385.1 Longimicrobiales bacterium
CAGCAGCGCAACGATCAGGATAGGTTTCGGCATGTGTGAAAAGAACGCGACGCCTACCTCGACAATCGTGAGAATGAAGAGGTAGAGCCAGATCATCATGTAATTCGGGCCCGTGTGCGCGTGCGCTTCACCTGCATGTGCTGTTGCCATTATTTGTCTCCCAGGAGCCGGGTTACATCAAGTAGACGATCGTGAACAGGATGATCCAGACCAGGTCGACGAAGTGCCAGTACAGTCCCATGATCTCGACACCCGCATGGCTTGTTGCCGTGTACTTGCCCTTGAACGCGCGCCAGCTGGTGAAAATGAGGCATAGCACACCGATGGTGACGTGCGCACCGTGAAAGCCCGTCATCGTATAGAACGTTGCGCCGTAGAGCGGCCCGCCTGCTGCCTTGTACATTGCGACGCTCGGCGCAAAGCCCTCGTGATACAGCTTGTAGTACTCGACAGCCTGAATCGACAGGAACAGTGCGCCGAGTCCGACGGTGGCAACAAGCCATTTGCGCAGGCCGGCCTGGTCACCGTTCTGAATCGCTGCAAAGGACTTCACCATCGTTACGGAGCTGCAGATCAGGACGAAGGTGTTGAAGCCCGTGAGCGGGACGTTCAGCACCTTGCCCGGCTCGGCCCACATCTCCGGATGCGCGAAGCGCAGGATGATGTAGGAGCCGATCAGGCCGGTGAAGAACATGACTTCCGAGAGCAGGAACACCCACATCCCGAACTTCATGTTGTAGACGTGGACGCCCGGCTCGAGCCGTTCGTCGACTTTCATTTGCTCAACTGCGTGGTCCATGCGACGTGCTCCTTGAAGGAGTGCTTAAATTTCTAGTGGCCTGCGGGCGCCATTCCGGGCGCGCCCTGGCGCGACGACGGCTTCTCGCTCTGCAAGATGAAATCGGTGCCATTGGCTTCGGCTTCAGGCGAGCTGTACTCGTACGGCCCGCGATAGACGGTCAGGAGCTCGCCATCCCAGTTGCCGTGCGGCGGCGGTGACGGCGCTACCCACTCGAGACCGTTGGCCTCCCACGGGTTGTTGCCCGCCTTGGGACCCTTGAACAGGCTCCAGAAGAAATTGACCACGAAGATGATCTGGGCGCCGTACAACGCAAACGCCCACAGGCTGATCGTGTGGTTGATCGGCGTGGCCTCCTGCAAATGCGGATACTGCGTCGGATCGTAAATGCGGCGCATCATCCCCATCGTGCCGAGCTTATGCATCGGCCAGAACACCATGTTGAAGCAGACGAACGTAATGGCCCAGTGAATCTTGCCGAGCGTGTCGTTCATCAGGCGGCCGAACATCTTCGGGAACCAGAAAATGATGGCGCCGAAGATTCCGAAGAGACTGCCACCGAACAGCACGTAGTGGATGTGTGCAACGACGAAGTACGTGTCGTGCAACGGAATGTCGATCGGGGTGTTGGCGAGGAAGATTCCCGAGAGACCGCCGATGACGAACAGTGCGACGAACGACCATGCGTGCAGCATCGGTGAGTGGAAGCGGATGTTGCCGCGCCACATCGTGCCGAGCCAGTTGAACGTCTTGATTGCCGATGGCACCGCGATCACCATGGTCGAGACCATGAACGCGCCGCCGAGCATTGGCTGCATGCCGCTCATGAACATGTGGTGTCCCCACACGACCCAGGAGAGGAATGCGAGGCCTGCCATTGCGAAGACCATGGCCTTGTAACCGAAGATCGGCTTCCGTGAGCCATTCGCGATGATGTCCGACACGAAGCCCATTGCCGGCAGAATCAGGATGTAGACTTCCGGGTGTCCAAAGAACCAGAACAGGTGCTGCCAGAGGAGCGGCTGCCCGCCGTGCTCGGGCTGGTAGAACGTAGTGCCGAGCGTCTGGTCGAAGAACAGCAGGATCATGGCGCCTGCAAGGACCGGAATCGCGAGCAGGATGAGGATCGACGTGATGAAGAGCGACCACGTGGAGAGCGGCAGACGAAGCCATGTCATGCCGGGAGCGCGCATGTTCACGATCGTCGTGATGTAGTTGACTGAGCCGGCCAGTGACGAGAAGCCGAGCAGGATGATGCTCAGGCACCAGAGCTGCTGTCCGGTGTGCACGCCGCTGTACTCGGGGTTGGCCGAAAGCGGCGCGTAGCCCGTCCAGCCGGCGTTCGCAGGTCCGGCCACCACGAAGAAACTGGCGACCATGAGAAGACCTGCCACGAAGGCCATCCAGAAAGACGCCATGTTGATGCGCGGAAATGCCATATCATCGGCGCCGATCTGCAGCGGAATGAGGTAGTTCGCCCACACACCGACGAGCAGAGGCATGATCGCGAAGAATACCATGATCGTGCCGTGCATCGTCACGGAGGCGTTGTACATCTCGGGTAGCATGATACCCTTGTTCATCATCGCTTCGGAGAAGAAGCCTCCGCCCGGCATTGGCTGGTTCGGGAAGCCGAGCTGCCAGCGCACCACCATCGCAAGGCCGCCGCCGAGGACGAGGAACAACAGGCTCATGAAGAGGAACTGGATGCCAATGATCTTGTGGTCCGTCGAGAAAACGTATTTCTGGATGAACGACCGATCATCATGGTGCGCGTGACTCTGTTTTTCGTGCGGTAAAACCATCGTGCTCATGATTGCTTCCTTTGGAAGACGCGGTTCCGTATCCGGTCAGTGATCACCAGGTTGCGCGTGGTTCGGAGCCTCAGGGTGCTCCCGCGCTTGTCGCTTCCTGCGTTGGCGCGAGCGCCGTCGCAGCCTGCTGCTGCTGCCACTGCTGCCATTCGGCGTCTGAGTGCACGAAAACCCGTCCCTTCATCTTGTAGTGCCCAAGTCCGCACAGCTCTGCACAGCCGAGCACGTACTCGCCCGTCTTCGTCGCCTCGAACCACGCCTTGATGTGCATGCCGGGAACGGCATCCTGCTTCAGGCGGAAGTTCGGAAGGAAGAACGAGTGAATCACATCCTCGGAGCTCAGCGTTACGAGGATCTTCTTGTTCACGGGCATGTGCAGCTGGCTGCGGCGCGTGAAGTCATCGGGAGTGCCGAGCTTACCATCGGGTCCCGGATACGTGACGTTCCACTCGAACTGCTTGGCCGAGATGGCCAGCTCGAGGTCGGGACTCGGGAACTGTGACGGCTCCTTGATGCGATTCCACAGCGGACGGCTCACCAGCGCCAGTGTGATCACGATGACGAACGTGGCACCCGTCCAGAAGTACTCGAGCCTGTCATTGCCATGAACGAACTGCGCTTTGCGCCCGGGACGTGCGCGATACTTGATCGCAAACACGACCAGTGCGACTTCGACTGCGATGAACACGATGCCGGTAATCCACGTCACCGCATTGAACAGCGTGTCGATATCGCCGCCATACGTTGAGATGTTCTCCGGAAACGGAAACAAACCATTCATTTGCGCGTTCTCCTGAGCGTTTGAGCGATTAGCGATTGGGGATTAGAGATTAGGGATTAGTGATTAGTTATTCTCAGCCGCTTCGGATATTCGGTGTTTGGAAGATCACGCTTGAGCTTCGAAACACCGGCACCCGACTCGGCGACGAACGACTAATCGCTAATCGCTAATCGCTAATCGCTAATCTCTAATCACTGGGGTTTACCTGCTGCCGCCGTGCGCGTGTGTGTGTCCTGCCATGCTCACGACGAGCGGCTTGCCGAGCGGTACGTTGTACGCGGCCTTTGCGCTATACGTGAACGTCACATCCTTGCTCTCGTTCGGGCCGACCGTCACGCTCTGTGTCTGCGTGCCATACTTCTCGTGCCAGGACTCGATCTCGTACGTCCCCGGCGGCAGATTGCCGATCTTGAACGTGCCGTCATCACCGCTGACCGCGAAGTACGGGTTGTCCGTCACGCCGATATAGGCGTGCATCCAGCCGTGCACGTTGCACTCGACCGGGATCATGATTTCCTTCGTGTCGAACGTCTTGGTCGACTCCATCGTGGTCGGCTGCGAGATGTTGAACGGACGGTTCGCAGTCGGCTTGACCTTGATGTTGTGCAGAATGCCATCGGCATTCTTGATCACGAGGTTCTGGCCGACCTGTACGCCCAGCACGTGCGGCTTGTACTGGCAGCCGTCCTGGTCCAGCTCGACCTTCTCAGCCGATGTGCCGGACGGTCCCGTGAGGCCCGACTTCACGTAAATGAACGCGTTTTGCAGCTTGCCATCCTTCACGACCACGCTCTCCTCGGTCGCGCCATTCTTGTGCTTGTCGGCGCAAACCTTCTCTTCGCTCATGTCGATCTTCGCGTTGGCCGGCGGCGTGCCCGTGAACAGAACGTGTCCCGTAATCGTCGCGGCATTCGCAACCGGACCCGCAGGCTTCGCGGCTTCCGTCGCCGCAGGCTGGTTGGCATCACCCGATGCGCTCGATGATTCATCTTTTTTGCCACCACATGCGGACAGAACGATCATTCCGACCGCGGGAAGCAACGCCAGCGCCCGGTAATTCAGTCTGCTCATTTTTCCTCCGTAGTATGTGCTATGTGTTGTCTTGTACGCTCCGGCGCGTGGCACCGTCGCTCTCCTGCCCTTCACGCTTCTTAGCGCGTGTCACCAACAGCATTCCCAACCCCGCAGTCAACAGCACTGCGACGACAGGCGTCGCATACACGGAGCTCGGCGTCGGCTGATCGAGGTACACGAAGTACCACGTGCTCTCCGCTGCCCTGGTCCCCGTCTCGCCATTGTTTCCATCCCATGCGACGACGCCCATCGGAATGGCCGTCCCGGTGCGGAACTGCAGGCGATTCGTCGAATCCTTCAGGACCAGCGAACGACGCAGCACGAGACGCCACTGACCGTGATCGAACACGGCATTCGCAGTGACGTTCGACGTGCCCGGCAAAGGCTCCATGTTGCCCAGTCCCTTGCCGCTCGCTTCAACCGCCGCATTCCCGGCGTCGCTCTTCCACTGCCAGAGATACTCAGGCTCGCGATTGTTGCCCATCAGGAAATACGGCCGCTCCATGCCGGTCGGAATCACGCGCGGAAACTCGAGCGCAATCATGTCGGGGAGCGATCCCGGTGCAGCCATTGTCTTCGCGAAATTGAGCGAAGCATCGACACTCTCGAGGGTCGGATCCGAACCCGCCGGCACCGGCGCTGCAGGAGCAGGCGCTGCAGGAGGCGCACCCGCAACGGCGGGCGCAGCAGCTACGACACCGACATCGCCTTCCTTCGGGTACATCGCTGTGGTGATGCGGCCCTGCCAGTTGTTCCACGCCGCGTCCGGGCTCTTCGAGCGGTCATCCCACGTGAGACGGATCGCGAGCTCCTTGCCGTTGTGCAGTGCCTGCACGAACACACCCGTGACTGCAGGCGCGAACCAGCGCGGCTTCACGATGACCTGCCCGACGACGGGGATGTAGAACGACTCTGCAGTCGCCCACGCCTTGTCATCCGGCGAGGTGGGCAGCGCGCCCTGCACCTGCGGCGCACGAACGACGTCGCGCACGGCGGGCGCCTTCTCGGGCGAGAGGCTCCTCACGTAGTAGGCGACATCCCAAAGCTGCTCGTCGGTGATGACCTTCGACTCGAGCATGTCGCTCATGCTCGGCATTGGTGTGCCGTCGAGACCGGTGCGCAGTCTGCGATAGATATCTTCTGCAGTCGGGCCGCCGTTGAAGCGCCAGGGCTGGGAGAGGTCGGCCGGCACGATCGGATGATGCGTGTCATCCTCCATGGTCTGCCCTGACTTTCCATCACCTCTGCCCGCTGGGCCGTGACACTTGGCGCACTCGATCTTGTCGTAAACCTTTTTGCCTTCGGCGATAGTCTTCTCGGATGAGCCGGGGCCCTTGGTGAACTCGAGCGCCTTGGGCGGTGTCTTCGTGTTCTTGAAGAACGGCGAGAACGTCTTGATGTACTGTAGCACCTTCGCGCGCTCGTCCTTGCTCAGCTTTTCCTTCCAGCCCGGCATGGCCGTGCCCGGCATGCCTTCATCGATGACGTGCATGAGATCTTCATCGGTCGGCAGTGCGCCGCTCGCCGTGGTGCGGATCTGGAAGAGACCGAGTGTGAAGTTGCGCGGCCGCGGCAGCATGCGGAGCGCGGCCGGACCCCCGCCCGCTCCATCGACGCCGTGACAGCCCGCGCACCACTTGTCGTACGTGACTTTGCCAGGACCACCCGCAGCAGCCTGCTGTGCTGACGCAGATGCCGCGAAGGCAAATGTCAGTGCGAGTGCCGAAGCCGAGAGAAGTTTCGCCGCGTCGCCGCGTCGCCATGTCGCCGTATCGATCTGTTTCATTATTTCTTGGCCCCTTCCGCAGCTTCCCACGTACGCGGTGTCCAGCCAGTCTGCTGATAGAGGAAGATTGTCACGGCCCAGATCTCGTCTTCAGAGAGG
>JBBQYT010000136.1:0-6331 GCA_038208385.1 Longimicrobiales bacterium
GGGGTCAGACCATACGGAGGCATGAGGGCCTCCGTCATCGTTACATTGTATTACAGTTTTATCGCATAACTTGTGCCTTTGGAGCCACTTACGAGGTTTCGGCGTCTTGTGGCCCGTCTGGATTGGTATCCGTAGTGGGGGGCTTCAAGCCTGTTGGAACCGCTCTTGCGCAAGTAATCCGTTTCTGCCGGAAGTTCGAGGGCTTCAGGACGAGACAAAGGGAAGTGATGGACCGGTCTGAAAACGTTGCAGTACCGCGTGCTGAGGATGATGGGTTTCGCATGTTCGCGGAGACATCGTCGGACGGCATCCTGACAGTCGATGCGAAGCTGGCGATTCAGTACGTGAACGCGGCGGCGCAGCGGATGTACGGATATACGCGCGAGGAGATTGTGGGCCGGCAGTTGACCGACCTGATGCCGGAGCGCTACCGCGACGCGCATATGCATGGGTTTGGGCGATACCTGAAGACGGGTAAACGGACGATCGATTGGCAGGGTTTGGAGCTCGCGGGCTTGAGGAAGGATGGCACCGAGTTCCCGATCGATGTTTCGTTTGGTGAATTCGAGCAGGGCGACGAGCAGATATTTACGGGGATCATTCGCGATGTGACGACGCGGCATCTCGCGGAGCAGCGATTGGAGGCTGAGCACGCGGTAACGCGATTGCTTGCAGAGTCGGTTGCGCTCGATGATGCTGCGGAAGAAATTCTGTCTGTTGTGGGCGAGCATCTTCAATACGATATGGGCGCGTTGTGGCGCGTGATTCCATCTACGGAAGTGCTGCAGTGTATTGCGACCTGGTCTGCGAAGTTGTCGGACGGAAACAGGTTCATCGCCGCGACGCGCAAGACGCAGTTTCCGCGCGGTGTAGGTCTGCCGGGGCGCGTTTGGGAAACGCGGAAGCCCGTGTGGGTTTCGGATCTCGCCAACGACAAGAATTTTCCGCGTCTGCGGAATGCAGCACAAGATGGTTTGTGCGCCGCTCTCGCGATTCCGATCCAGAACGGCGCCGATTTCCTGGGAGTTCTGGAGCTGTTTGCGCGGCGTACTCAAGAGCCGGATAGTCTGCTGCTGCAGATGCTGGAGGCAGTGGGCAGTGAGATCGGTCAGTTCATCAAGCGCACGCGTGCTGAGGATGAGCGTGCACGTCTGCTTGCAAGCGAGCGTGCGGCGCGCGGTGCTGTCGAGCGCGCGGAACAGAAAGCCCTCTTTCTCTCCGAGCTTGGCGGACACCTCGCCACGTCACTGCATCTGGACCGAACGCTCCGTACAATCGCCGATCTGTGTGTGCGCGACATCGCGGACTGGTGCCTCATCTATCTCGCCGATCAGGACCACGTCCGCCTGGCGAGTGTGGCGCACGGCCGGGATGCAGGTGACATGTCGGAGAAGCTCCTCGATGTAACCGATCTACAATTTCGGCCCGAACACCCGATTGTTGCGGGACTCAAGCAGGAGCACGCGCAGCTCATTCCGGATGTTGCAAAGGCAGCAGATACTGGCCACTCGAACGAGTTGACCATTCTGGCGAAGGATGGTGCACGGACGGCGATGATCATTCCGCTGATTGCAAGAGGCCGTGCGCTCGGTGTGCTCGCACTGCTGTCGAAGCAGCACGGTCGTGACTTCGGGGATAACGATGTCGGCTTCGGCGATGAAATTGCGCGCCGCGCAGCACTGGCCATCGACAACGCACGCCTCTATGAGACGGCAATTGTCGCCAACGAAGCCAAGTCGAATTTTCTTGCTGTCATGTCACATGAGCTGCGCACGCCGCTGAATGCGATCATGGGCTATGCAGACCTGATGCTCATGGGTGTGCCGTCCGCACTGCCCGATCCGTTGCGCAGACACGTGGATCGCATTTGCCTGAGCGCCAACAACCTGCTGCAGCTGATCGATTCGATCCTCACATACACGCGCATGGAAGCCGGGCGCGAAGAAGTCAGCATCGAGCGAGTGAAGCTGCGCGGTTTCATCGACGAAATCGTTTCCGTCGCCGATCCGCTGACAGCTGAGAAAAACCTGAAGTTCGAGCTTGATGTGTCAGAGGCTGATGATGTGGTGCAGATCGATCATCCGAAGGTCCGTCAGGTCGTGATCGATCTTGTGACGAATGCCGTGAAGTTCACGGAGACCGGAACTATCAAGCTGACGGTGCGCGCACGCGATGGTCGTCTGCGGTTCATTGTTTCGGATACCGGCATTGGCGTTTCTGCGGCCAACCTGGACAGGATCTTCGAACCATTCTGGCAGGTGGAGCGCGCGAACATCAGGAGCGCTGGTGGCGCCGGGCTCGGGCTGAGTGTGGCGCGCAGGCTGGCGCGTTTGATGGGGGGCGATGTGACGATCGAAAGTGAGCCCGGCAAGGGCGCTACGTTTACACTCGATTTGCCGATTGCACAATCCGGCGAAACCGAGTGGAGCTGATCAAATGTAGCCGCGCAGCAGGTTGAACAGCTCGAGCAACAGCGATGTGAGGAAGAAGTCCGCAACCAGGATCATGATGAAGGATGCCACCATCGCCTTCGTCACAGATTTTCCAACGCCTTCACCACCGCCCGTCGTCGTGAGTCCGAAGTAACAGCCCGTCCAGGCGATGATCAATCCAAAAACGAACGGCTTCACGATGGTCATGAGTGCGACCGTCGGGAAATACTTGAAGATGAAGCCTTTTTTTGTGAGTGACATCAGCACGCCGAAAATGAACACGTCCGGCTGAATGTCTGCTTTCACCGTCGCAATGATGACCCCGCCGATGATCGCAACCGTGTTGGCCAGCAGCGTAATGAGCGGAAGCATTAACATCGCCGCAAGAATGCGCGGAGTGACGAGCTTGCGGATCGGATCCGTACCGAACGTCTGCAGCGCATCGATTTGCTCTGTCACACGCATCGCGCCAAGCTCCGCAGCAATCCCTGAGCTCACGCGGCCGGCAACCATCAGCGCAGTCAGTACGGGGCCGGCCTCACGGATGATCGATGCACCGACGAGGTTACCAATGAGCCCTTCCGCGCCGATGATGCGGAGCTGAACCGCCGTCTGAAGGGACAGCACCATCCCGGTAAAAAAGCCGGTCAGGAGGACTGGCGGAAGCGAGCCCCAGCCGATGTCATCCATCTGGTGGAGCAGGTCCCGCCAGTAGAAAGGACGGCTGAACGCGAACAGCATGGCGCGACCCAGGAGCGTGAAAAACTCCTGGATGCCGTGGAAAAACTCCAGCATCTTCTGGTCAATCGCTTCAATTCGCGCTTCGATTCGCTCTTCCATTGCCCCTTTTTCGGAGATTCGATAGAGAGCCTGCTTCAGGGCAAGCTTTAGACCGGGATAGTCAGTTTAGGTCGGAAGCGTGGAAAGGGACAGGCATGAAGACGCGGCGAGTGGTCGCCGCGCCAGCCTAGTATCTGGCCGCAACGAGCAGCGCAGCCGCAATGGGCAGGAATATCCAGTAGTCTCGCGGCATGAACCACCACCACGTTTTGGCGTGCCACCAGATATGCTTGCGCCGGAATCGCCGAAGGCCAAAACGCGGATTGAATACAAACCACAGGAAGTCTTCGAGGATCCAGAACAAAACGAGGAATGCGATGATGCGAAGCTCGAGTTTCAGTGAGGGCGCAACGCCCAGCGCGTAGCCGAGGTGTCCCAGGCTCAGCACGAAGAGCTGGAAGCAAACGTGATAACCGGTGATCGGCCGCGCGCCGAGAATCAGTCGCGTCCAATTGTTCTCGAAGCGCCACGTCGGCAAATCCGACGCCCAGCCCGCACCACCTTCGATTTGAATTTCGAGCAGTGCAAAAAACGCGGATGCTGCGACAAGCACGATGACAAACCAGATGTCTGCAGTCACTCTCTCTTGCCTGTTGAAAGATTCGTGGACTGTGGACTGTGGAACGTGGACTGTGGACCGTGACACATCAAGCTTAATTGCGCGTGTGTTGTAAGCCAATGCGGTTTAGAGCTTTTACTCCTTCGTGACGACGGCGTGACGCGCGCAGTCGATCTTCAGGAAACTTCGCGGAGGTACTCATGTCGAATCGCAGCGGTGTTTTGATTGTGTCAGCCTCGACAGGCGCGGGACACGTGCGCGCCGGCGAGGCGCTGCGACGGGCATTTGTCGCGCAGGATTCCGGTACGCGTGTCGAGCATGTCGACATCCTGGATCTGGCGCCGTCATGGGTGCGCTCCGCATACGGTGGTGGCTTCGAGTGGATGGCCCAGCGCGCACCGTGGTTGTGGCGCGAGTTGTACGAACGCACCGACGGGCCGGCCGATGATCGCGCGCGTTGGGGTCCCGTTGCCGAACGGTTGTTGTTCCGCTCGTTCAGACGTCTCCTCATGTCCGGCGACTGGCGCGTCTGTCTCTGCACCCACTTCCTGCCTTGCCAGCTCGTTGCAGGGCGAGCGGGACTCCCGCCATTCGCATTGGCAGTTACCGATTGGACCGTGCATCGGTACTGGGTGCAAGCCGGTGTGAGTGACTATTTCGTCGCAACAGAAGCGATGGCTGCCGACATGCGCGCGCGTGTGCCGCACGCTCGCGTTGAATGCACCGGCATCCCAATCGCAACGAATGCATCGAGCTCGTTCGGTTCCGAACAGGCACGCGCAGAGCTCGGACTCGATCCCGCACGCCCGATGGTGCTCGTGATGGGCGGCTCGTTCGGACTTGGTGTCGAAGAAGCGGCTACCGCTGCGATTACAGCAAACGTGCCGGGTATCCAGGTTGTCGCTGTGTGCGGCCGCAACGAAGGTGCGTGCGAAAGACTAGAGCCGCTCGCACGTATGCACGGCTCGATGCGCGTCGTCGGCTTTGTCAACAATATCGAGCGCCTCATGCAGGCTGCTGATGTCGTGATCACGAAACCGGGCGGACTCTCTACATCGGAAGCGATCGCACTCGGCAAGCCGCTGCTGCTCACGCGCGGAATTCCCGGTCACGAAGATGCGAACGCACTCGAGCTCGTTCGGCTCGGCGCAGCACTCATCGCACTCGGACCAAAAACAATTCAGGTTGCACTGGAGTCTGCCTTCGACGCTGGCACAACGCTCGAAAACCTGCGCGTTGGAGCGGCCAGGGCAGGGCGGCGCGATGCAGCAGGAGTCATTGCATCGCGCTTTCGCGCGCCGGCAAACGCGGACGCCGCCTGAGGCATGCCGCATATAACCATTCACTTCCTCATTGCGCGCAATGCACTGCGTGCCTGGCGCAAGGATCCTGCAGACGCTCCGTTCGATCTAAATGACAGATCACTCATCAACGCGTTCTACCACGGCGCGCTCGGACCCGACATGGGCTACTTTCCGGGCGGCTGCGAGCACATGTCCAACTTGCTGCACGAGTCGCGCGCCTCGGACATGAATCGAGTACTGCTCCGCAGTGCGACGACAGAGCGCGATCGCGCCTACGCCTTTGGCTGGCTCACCCACATCCTGGCCGATGCAGCCTTGCACCCGATCATCAACCAGTCTGCGGACGCACTGCTGCGCAGACAGGGCGGCAACCCGAACGACGCGCTGGCGCGGCGCATTGCGCACGTACGCGTCGAGCTCGGACTCGATGCCGCATTCCTCGCCTGCGCGCGCGACATCTCGCTGATCCGCATCGTGCCTTGCTTCGACGAGGCAGCAGTCGAACACGTACGCACCGCGTTCAACGGCGTCTATTCGCACACCGTCGATCGCACACAGATCATGCGCTCGCATCACGCCGCCGCATTTCTCGCGAGCGCGTGGCTTTTCCTCGAGCGCATTGTCGGCCGCAACTTCGCCCGCATGCGCGCCGGTCCGCTCGCGCGTCGCGCACGCGCGATCACGCGTGCATCGATCCTGTACGCGCTCCGCTCACCATCGCTCAACTGCAGTGCCCTCGGCTTCGTCACCCCCGTTCAACCCACACCGTGGATGCTCCGCCAGGCGGAGGCCGCGGTCAGCAATGTTGGCGATGTTCTGCGGGCTCCTGCACTCCTGGTCCTCGAAACTCTCCCGAACGTGAACCTCGACACTGGCGTGGAGCGGCTCAGTGCAGGTCGCGCCCCGATTGCGCGCCGGCGTCCGCTCCGGTCGAACCGTGATGCGTTCGTGACATTTTCGTTGCAGAACCTATCGGTTGCGGAGACGTAGGCGGGCGAACTTCAGGCATGGTTGAGAGTCCCCGGCGTTGGGAGCGACTGGACCACCCCCTACGGAAAGATCGAAATGCAATTCGGTAACTCGCTTTGCCTTTATGCGACGGTGCTGGCAGCGGCCGCCGTCTTTGTTGTTTCTGCAGGACCAATTGCAGCACAACAGGCAGCTCCGCAACAGGTCGGCCGCGTCGTTGGCCGCAT
>JBBQYT010000137.1:0-6307 GCA_038208385.1 Longimicrobiales bacterium
CCGCGTCTGCGCAGCATGCCCTGATAGGTGGAGGCGGGAGCCTGCATGACTTCGCCGATAACGTCCGCGGCGGTCTGCCGGCACAGCTCCATCGCAAAACGGATATCACTTTCATTTGCGATGGCGACGATGACTTCGTCCCAGACGTACGGAAAGTCGCGGGTGTAATTGATGATGTTTGAGCGAAGGACTTCGGAGTTGGGAAATGTGATCAGCGCGCCGGTAGGCTGTGCGCCGTGCACCGGCTTGTCGGGGGCGCCGGCCTCCCACACAGTTGTCGTGAGGACATCGATGCCATAGACGTCGCCAAAGACCTCGCCGACGGCGATCCGGTCTCCGATGCGATAGTAGGTTCGAAACGAGTTGAGGAGCCAGCCGGTGAAGCTCTCGATGGGTGTCTGGAGTGCCCACGACAACGCGAGTCCGAAAAGGCCGACGGAGCCGATGAGGGCGCGCGCATCACCGGCCACAACGCTGAGAGCGGCACCGATGGCGAGCAGCCAGACGACAATGGTGACGAGCGCGGTGACCGCGTCGGCTTTTTCCCAGGTGCCGAAGATCCGGCGGAGTCCGGGCCGCAGGATTTTTGTGAGGAGTCCGGCTGCGACCAGGAGCGCCACGGCGACGAACAAGCTGGGAAGCAGGTCGCGTATGGTCGAGATCAGGTCGCGCACGGGACGGGCGGCCGCAGACACTGACTTCTGCGTGCTGTCGCGCGGCTGCACGATCACATTGCCCTGGTCCGGGACCAGCGCAGGTGTCGCCGCGGAAGCGCGAATGCTGTCGGACGTGCTTGACGTGGCAGGTTGCTGAGCGTTTGCTTCTTCAGCGACGGATGGCGGAAGGGCGAGCAGCACAAGCGCTGCGATTGCCACGGCGAGGCCAGAGCCGCGCCGGAATTTTTTCACGCGACGCTGTGCCTGCGCGCGATAATTGATGCGCGCGCGTCGCGCTTCTGTGCGTATTGGCCGTAAGGGCACCATCTGTATTGACGTTCGCGTCGAGCGTTTCAAATCCACACCGAGATTTCCTGCAGTGACTTGCGGCGCAGGTCGGGCACGCGCGCATCGGGCGCGGGGTAGCCGACCGGAATTACGAGAAACGGCTTCTCGTTGCCGGGTCTCTGCAGAACCTCTGAAAGAAAGCCCATGGGTGAGGGCGTGTGGGTGAGCGCCACGAGTCCCATGTGATGCACAGCCGCAAGGAATAAGCCGACCGCAATTCCGCACGACTCCTGAGTGTAGTAAAACGTGTGTCGCTGGCCTTCGGGACCCAGGCCGTAGGATTGCCGCATCACGATGATGAGCCATGGCGCATCGGTCAGATGGGGCTTGTTCTCGTCCGTGCCGAGCGGGGCCAGCGCATCGAGCCACTCCGGCGTCATGCGTCCGCTGTAGTTCAGTCGCTCTTCGTTTTCAGCGGCGTCGCGAATCTTTCGCTTGATTTCCGGATCGGAGACTGCGACGAACGTCCACGGCTGCTGGTGCGCGCCGCTCGGCGCAGTGCCCGCGCTCCGAATGGCAAGCTCGATCCATTCGCGCGGAACCGGATCGGTCGCGAAGTGGCGCGTGGTCCGGCGGCGATTCAGCTCGTTGTAGAATTCGCGCGCGCGCACGTCGGACTGCTCGGTAGAAAGTCTCGCGAACTCGAGCGCGGCAAATGGATGGGATGCTTCGCCTGTGTCATTCATGGCGTGACGTTACGACGGGCGGGATTCATGAGAGCTGCCAGCGCATCCGGGCTGCGCGGAAGCGATGCGGTCAGCACTTCGACGCCGGTCGGCGTGACCAGCAGGTCATCCTCGATGAAGACCGAGATGTCGTGGTCGTGGTCGTAGTACCAGGGCTCGATTGTAAAAACCATGCCGGGCTGCAACACGGCATCGGGCAGAAACGGATCGCCACTGGACAGGCCGAGGTGATGTCCGAAGTAAAGGCCGGTCTGCATATACTTGCGTTTGTCAGCAGGAATTTTCGCCATTGCGACCTGCTGCAGCTGGCCGAGCGTAACGCCGGGATGTACGGCAGCAATGACCGCATCGGATACGGCTGTGCTGAGCTCGAGCGCTGCGCGCTGATCGGGCGTGAATTTACCCGACACCGGAAACGTTCTTCCGACGTCACTCGAGTAGCCGTCCAGCTCGCAGCCCACATCCATGATGACGAGGTCTCCGGCCTCCATGGCGCGGTTCCGTCGATTGTAATGTGTGGCAAGAATGCGCCAGGCCCAGAGGGAATTCGGGCCCGACTTGATGATCGATGCGAATGAGAGACGCTGGGCGCCTCCGCGCTTGCAGGCTGCCTCGAACTCGGCCTCCAGCGCGCGCTCATCCACGCCCGCGCGCACCGATCGCGCCGCCGACGCGATGGCGCGCGATGTGAGCTGTGCTGCGCGTCGCATCACGTCGATCTCGGCCGCGCTCTTGACCATGCGCGCGCGTGCGACCAGCTCGAATGCGTTGCGCAGCTCGAGCGCGGGATACTTCTGCTGCAGGTAGAACGTGAACGCGGTTTGCGGATCCCAGTCCGCGATCGGTGCTACCGAAATGCGCGGCACCTTGCCCGCCTGCGGTGCATCGACCCAAATGGTTTTGCCCGCTGCGACCCATGCCGCGATCTGCTTCTCGAGGTCCGCCGCGGGGACAATGCGTGTCACATAGCCGGCATTCACCAGCGCGCTGTCCGTTGCGAGGGGGCGTCCTGGAAAGTCGTTCGGCCGCGAGCTGTTCTCGAAACGCGCATCGCGGGCAGGCACAAAGAGCGTGCTGGTCTGCGCATCGGCGTCGAGCGCGAGCACCGACGAAGGCAGTTCGAGTCCTGTGAAATACATGAAATCATCGGCCTGCCTGAACGTCAGTCCGCGCGTGTTGCCGGTCACGCCAGGAATCAACAGTACGCCACCGCCGGCAGCGCGCAGCCACGGCAGAATCATGTCGTCGCGGCGGTGACGGTACTCGACCGTCGAAAACTGCGGGCGCGTCCAGTCGAAGTATCGCTGTTCGGGCGTCGTTGCGGTTGTCTGCTGTGCCCGCACATCAACGACAGAGGCGGCGGACAGCAGAATACCGAGAACGAGGATGCGCTGAACGAGAAGCCGTCCATACAAGGTCAACATTTGACTCCAGCCGTAGAGACAATCGACAGGCACGCTGGACTGCAGGATGCCGTAACGATGGTCAGGGAGACGCAGCGGGTGGCGTGAACCAGTCGTCAGTGCGCACGATCTTCGGCACGGACGGGTCCCCGAGATAGTGCGGCGACATGATTTGAACGCCGTGCTCGTTGAAGGCATCCTGGATGTGCGTGTGCAGCTCCGAGAGAACCGGCACGCGCCTGGCAGGGTCGTAGATGCGCGCATTCAGCTGATACTCGACGTAAAAGTCGGACAACGCGGTCTGCAGCACGAACGGCGCCGAGTCCTCGCGCACACCGGCGGTCCGCTTCGCGGCCATGATCAGCATCGCGTGCACCTGTCGCCAGGGCGTGTCGTATCCGATCGTGACCGAAGTGTGCAGAATCAGACCCGTCGGCTCCGTGAGCCGCGAATAGTTGCGCGTCATCGTGCTCACCAGCACGGAATTCGGAATCGTTACCTCTTCCTCCTTCAACGTGCGGATCTTCGTCGACAACAAACCAAGCTCTGTGACGGTACCCTCGATGCCGTTAACCAGCACATATTCACCGGGCTTGAGCGAACGCGCGTACATGAGTACCAGCCCGCTCATCGCCTGACTGACGAGACCGGATGATCCAACCGTGAGGATCAGTCCGACAAATACCGACACTCCCTTGAACGCGTTGCTGCCACTTCCCGGCAGATACGGGTACGCAATCACGATGGAAAACAGCCAGAGCATGGCCGTGATCAGACGACGCGTCGGATGCGCTGTATCCGGGTGCAGCCACGAGAACGTTACTTCACCCGATTCGACCGCACGGAAAAACGCACCCACGAGGCGCGTGATGAATCGTGTAGACAGGAAAATCAGGACGACGATGAACAGACCCGGGATCGCAGTCAGGACCCCGATGCCGAGGTCCTCAACCGTCGCGATCAGGTAGCTTCCGAGCGCTTCGCCCCACGGTGCGCTGTACGCGAATCTCGTGAGCACGTACGTCAGCCAGAGATACGCAGCAAACAGCGCGAGCACGAAAAACACAAGCTTGACGACACGCTGCAGCGTCTTTGCAACCTGGCCCGAGTCCAGCAGCTCGTACCCGCCGATCCGCAGACGCCGCAGCCGCGCCTCGCTGATCTGAGTGGCTCTGCTCACCACCACCTGCCGCACGTATCCGAGCAGCCGCAGCAGGATGATGAACGCAAGAGTTGCAGCCGCAGCAAGCGCTGCAGCCGTCGTCACGCGATGGAACTGCCGCTGCGTCCCCTCCGGCCCGAGCGCTGCATCGAGCAGCAGGACCGTCTTCGTCGACAACTGCTCGAGAGTCTCGCCGCTGCCCGCAGCCACATCACCAGGAAGGATCGCAAAGAGTGCGTCGCGCCCGGCTGTGAGCAGCACACCCTCGGGTACCCGCGCAGCATGCACGCGCGGAATCACGCCCCGCTCGACCAGCGCCACGATTTTCCGCATCGCATCGTCTCGCCGGTCGCGCGGATCGCGTGCCGCCAGACGACTGCGAAAGACAAATATCTGCCTGCCCTGGAGTGTCAGCGATGCAGCGCTGTCGGCAACGACAGCGGCAGTGTTGATAGCTGTTGGCGCGGGATGGGAAGCGGGAACCTGACCCGCAACCGTGCGAGCCAGCAACAGACTGCAGCATACCAGGAGCCGGGCGACTGGGATTCGCATCGTTTTATGGCCTCTCCCGGTTCCAGTCTGTACGTTGTGTAAGGAAATCATAACCCTTGCAGGACAGCACCAGCAATGATCCTACAGGCAAGCTCGAAGGTCGGGGAGCTCACAAACGCCTCCCGCGAAAGCGCCACGCGTTTGCTCAATACACCCCTCTTCACGCTATCGCAAACACCCGTAACAATCATCACGCTCTTCATCTTCCTCTTCATCATCGCCGTAAGCTGGTGGCTTTCACATCTCGCGCGCCGGGGCGCCCGGCGCGCGCTCACGAGCCGCGGACATACCGACGAGGCTACCATCGTCGTCTCCGCGCGCCTCCTGCAGTACATCGTGCTACTCCTCGGCGTCGGCGTCGCCCTTCAGACCATCGGCCTCAATCTCGGCGCACTCTTCACCGCCGGTGCATTCTTCGCCGTCGCACTCGGCTTCGCAATGCAGAACGTCGCACAGAACTTCGTCTCCGGCATCATCCTCATGACCGAGCGCACCATCAAGCCCGGTGACATCCTCAATGTTGAAGGCACTGTCGTCCGCGTCCTCAACATCGGCATGCGCGCCACCGTCGCCCGCTCGCGCGACAACGAAGACCTCATCATCCCCAACGCCACACTCGTACAAACCACAGTCACAAACTACACGCTCCGCGACTCCAATTACCGCATACGCACCACCGTCGGCGTATCCTATCGAAGCGACCTCGCCCTCGTCCGCGATGTGCTGCAGAAAACCGCCGACAACATGCCCACACGCGTCTCCGACTTCCCGGCACGCATCCTCCTCACCCAATTCGCCGACTCCGCCGTCCTCTTCGAGATCTCAGTCTGGGTCTCAGATCCCTGGGTCTCCAGAATTATTCGATCCGACCTCAACGAAGCCATTTGGATCGCCTTCCAGCAGAACGGTATCTCAATCCCATTCCCGCAGCGCGACGTTCACGTGTTTCGTGTGGAGCCAACGCTCGACCCCTGAGCGCCATTCCAGCATGCGTCCGGACGTGGGCCCGATGCGCGGCTCTTGCATTGCCGAAGCGAGTGCGCTAAGTACGCAGTGACCAAAATTGCCAATACAGTCATAGAGTACCCAAAATGCCTCGCGCCTTTACCGAAAACGACCGCATTCGCATACGTGCCCGCATCATCAACGCCGCGCACAAGGAATTTGCGCGGCATGGCTATCGAAAGGCGTCGATTGACGCAGTCGCGCGGGCCGCGGGCGTCGGTAAGGGCACGATTTATGTGTTTTTTGCGGCAAAGTCCGAGTTGTTCACGGGTGTAGCGCTGGGTGAGGAGGCATCGTTGCGGGAGCGGATGCTGGAGGCGATGCGTGAAGCGGAGTCGGAGTTGCCGCGCGAGTACATGCGTCGGTTCCTGCGGTTTCAGTTCGACGCGCTTCTGTCGAGTCCGATCCTGTCGATTCTGGCGGATCCGCTGGAGGCTGCGGCGGTGCTGGGTGAGCTACCGGCGAGCGCTGCGGATGAGCTGCGGGTGAGCGATG
>JBBQYT010000138.1:0-6300 GCA_038208385.1 Longimicrobiales bacterium
GAGTGTGGCCTGCCTGGTAGCGAGTGTGTTGGTCGCGATTGTGTGTTCCTGGTCGAGCTCGAGCAGCTCGAGGTAGCCGGTAGCAACATCGCTTATCAACGTCAGCGTGGTCGCACGCTCGGCGGCCACCTGTACATCGACGTCTGCGTTTGCGGCCTGCACGTTGCGACGAATACGCCCCCAGAAGTCCAGCTCCCAGGCTACATCGGCGGTGATGCGCGTTGCGCGAAACGACGTGGGTGGCAGGGAGCCGAGCGCTACCTGGTTCGCGCTCGTGCCTGCGTTGGCTGTGATCGTAGGCAATTGCGGCGCGCGTGCGATGCCCAGGTCAGCGCGGAACTCACGGATGCGCGCCTGCGCGATCTGCAGGTTCTGGTTGTTGTGGAGTGCAATGTCGACGAGCCGGATGAGCACGGTGTCGCGAATGACATCGGACCAGCGCGCCGCCTCGAGGGTTGCGGCAGTCTGCGCGAGTGACGGCGTCGTTCCAACACGGCGCGCGGCAGAGAGCGAGTCGAAGAACACTCGCGTGGAATCGCTGCGCCGTGCTGCAAGGATTCGGGCATTTGCAGGAACCTCCGCGCGATTGTACTTCGGTCCGACAACACATGCACTCGTGGTTATGGCGATCAGCATGCTCAATACGAGCGGTGAAGTCAGCACTCGCATTATGCGTCCTCCCGTACAGCGTGGTGGCGACCGTGTGTTGCGCGGTCGGCCATGTCGCGAATGAGACGGAAGAAGAGCGGAATGAAGAACACGCCAATGAGTGTGGCTGTGAGCATGCCGCCGAGGACGCCGGTGCCGATCGAGTGACGGCTGGCAGCGCCCGCGCCCGTCGCAACGGCCAGGGGCAATACACCGAGAATGAATGCGAACGATGTCATGAGCACAGGTCGTATTCGATCGCGCGCGGCCAGTTTTGCGGCTTCGCGCGTCGAGAGTCCGTCCGTTGCGAGTGTGTTTGCGAACTCGACAATCAGAATCGCGTTTTTTGCAGCGAGTCCGATCACGGCAATGAGGCCCACCTGGAAGTAGATGTCGTTGGGTTGGCCACGGAGCCAGATGCCGACGATTGCGCCGAGCAAACCGAATGGCACGACGAGCAGCACTGCAAAGGGCAGTGTCCAGCTCTCGTACTGCGCGGCGAGAACCAGAAAGACAATGAGAATGCCGAGTGCGAAGACGAGTCCTGCATCGCCGGCGGACATCCGCTCCTGATAGGACTGGCCCGAGAATCCGATGCCGATGCCCTTCGATGCGAACTGCTCAGCGATGAGCTTGTCGACCTGGCCGAGCAGCTCCCCGGTGCTGTGTCCGGGTTTCGGCACGCCTGTGAACATTGCCGAATAGAATCCATTGAAACGCGGCACGACTGCGGGCGCGCTGCGGAACTCCGTGCTCGTGAGAGCTGCAACCGGCACCATGGCACCGCCGGTTCCGCGCACATACAACCGGCCGATGTCGCTCGGTGATTGCCGGAACTGTGGCTGCGCTTCAGCCTGCACGCGATACGTCTTGCCGTACAGGTTGAAGTCATTGATGTAGAAGGTGGAGAGGAACGTCTGCAGCGTACTGAACAGATCGCCGAGGTTTACGCCGCGCGCTTTCGCGTTCTCGCGGTTGACCGATACGTAAACCTGTGGCACATTCGCGCGAAACGTTGTAGTCACTCCGCCTGCGGCAGGCAGCTGGTTCGCTGCGTCGCGGAAGTCCTGCACGTTCTGCGCGAAGTCTGCCATGCTCGTACCCGAGCGATTCTGCAGCTGCACCTCGATACCGGCGCGCGTCCCGAGTCCCGGAATCTCCGGGAGGTTGAATGCAAATGCGTTCGCATCCTTCATCCGGAAGAGCTGCCCGTTGACGCGGCCCGAGATCGAATCGAGCGACTGGCTCTTGTTGCGGTCATCCCATGGCTTGAACGATACGAATACCGTCGCACCGTTCGTGACGTTGGACTGGCTCAGCAGATCGAAGCCAACCAGTGCGACGACGTTGCGGACCGCTGCTTCCTTCTTCAGGATGCCTTCGATGCGTTTCACGACGGTGGTTGTGCGCTCGAGCGATGCTGCATCGGGCAGCTGAACAGAGATGGCCATGTAGCCCTTGTCTTCCGTCGGCAGGAAGCCCGCAGGTACGTGGCGCCACACAAGAATGCCGAGCACGACGAGCACAAGGAACGCGCCAATCGATGCCTTGGGACGGCCGAGTACGCGGTCGACGACATTGACGTAGCGACCGACGCCGCGCTCGAACAGGCGATTGAACCAGCCAAAGAATCCGGTCGTGCGTGGCTCTTCGGCGTGCTTCAGCAGAATTGCGCACAGTGCCGGTGTCAGTGTCAGCGCCACGACGCCGGAGAGCACGACGGCGATCACGATCGTAAGTGCGAACTGCTTGAACAGCACACCGGTCACGCCACCGAGGAACGCGACGGGAACGAACACAGCACACAGTACAAGGACGATCGCAACGAGCGCGCTCGCCACCTGGCGAATGGCCATGTCGGCGGCAACGCGCGGGGATTTGCCCTGGGTAGCCATGATGCGCTCGACGTTCTCGATGACGACGATTGCGTCATCCACAACGATACCAATGGCGAGGACGAGTCCGAAGAGTGTGAGGACGTTGATGGACATGCCGAGCAGCAGCATGCCCAGGAACGTACCGATGATGCTGACGGGCACGGCGAGCATTGGAATGAGCGTGGCGCGCCAGTTCTGCAGGAAGAGATATACGACGAGTGTGACGAGCAGCATCGCTTCTGCGAGCGTGATGAGCACTTCCTCGATCGAAGCGGTCACGAACGGCGTCGTATCGAACGGCACCTTGTATTCTACGCCTTCCGGAAACGACTTCTGCAATTGTGTGAGTCGTGCAACTACGCCCTTCTTTACAGCGAGCGCATTTGCGCCCGGTCGTGCGAACAACAGCAGAATGGCGGTTTGTGCGCCGTTAAGGCGTCCCTCGAGATCGTAGCTGCGGGCGCCGAGCTTCGCTCCGCCAATGTCACCGATGCGAATTACCGAGCCATCGGGACGCGCGCGGACGATGATGTTGTTGAACTCTTCGACGGTCTGAAGTCGGCCCTGGGATACAACCGGCAGTGTCAGCTGCGTGCCGGACGGCGAGGGTGCACGGCCGAGACGGCCTGCAGGATTCGTCGCATTCTGCTCGCGTACAGCCGTTGCGACATCGCCTACGGTAACACCCAATGTTGCCATCTTGTCGGGGTTGAGCTGCAGCAACATCGAGAAGTCGAGACCGGCAAACACGTTTGCATCACCGACACCGGGCACGCGCTTCAGCTCATCGACTACATACAGCTTCATGTAGTTGGTGAGATACGTCGCGTCGTATTGCGGCATTTTCGATGTCAGTGCCACAACCGCAAGAATATCGGAGTTCGCCTTGATGATTGTGAGGCCGTTCTGACGCACTGCGTCCGGAAGCTGCGGCTCGGCGCGTTTTGCCGCGTTCTGCACATCGACCGCGGCGAGGTCCTGATCGCGCTTGACGTCGAAGGCTATGTTCAGGTTCATCGTGCCATCGTTCGAGTTTGCCGAGCTGAAGTACAGCATATTAGGCAAACCAGCGAGCTGATCTTCGATCGGCGATGCTACCGATTGTGCAACATCGACCGATGATGCACCTGGATAATTCGTCGAGATACGGATCGATGGCGGCGTGATCTGCGGGTAGCGCGAGACCGGCAGCAGCGTAATCGCAAATGCGCCGAGCAGTGTAATGACAATGGAGACAACCGTCGCCAGCACGGGCCGACGGATGAAAAAATACCTGATCTCGGGCTCGGGCTCGTGCGCACTCGAATGCACATTCAGATGCGGCGCACGGTCGGACGGCGCCGGAATCCCGGGGTCGCTCACGGCTTGCCTCCCGAAGCAACGCCGGACGTGGTCGCGTCCGTTGTAGCATCAGCTGCGGGGACAGGCTTCACTTTCCTGCCGGGAACGACTTTCTGTGTGCCATCGGCAATGACGCGATCGCCTGCGGCAAGACCGTCCTTGATGATCCACAGCGATCCTGAAAACGACCCCGGCTGTACTTCACGCATTCGAGCCGTATCGCCTGCAGCGACGACGTACACGTACTGTCTGCCGAGTCCCTGCTGCACTGCGCGCTGCGGAATCGCAACCGCATTCGAGCGCGCAAAACCACGCAGACGAACCTGCACGAACTGTCCGGGCAACAACCGATGGTCGCCATTCGAGAAGACTGCGCGGAACTCCTGCGTGCCGGTCGCGGCATCGAGTGCGGGTGCCACGTAATTCAGCTTGCCTTCACGCGGGAGCACCGAGCCGTCAGGCAAAACAACATCAATGCCGAGATTGCTGCCCGGCTGAATGAGCGAGCGCGAATCTGGATCGTTCTGCCATGCGAGAAGCTGCTGCGCGGACGGACGGAAAGTCACATAGACGGGATCGAGCTCGTCGATTGTCGTGAGCAGATCCGCAGGGCCGGTCACGCGCGCACCGAGGTCCAGCATTGCACGGCCGACGAGACCCGAGATCCCGGCGCGCACGACCGTATCGTCCAGATCCTTTTGTGTTGCATCGAGCGCGGCCTGCGCGCCCTCGAGGTCGGACTGCGCGTTGTCCACATCCTGCTGCGCGACGGCATGCTGGGCCAACAACGGTTGTAGACGATTGACCGTTCGTTTTGCATTGTTGTAGCGCGCGAGCGCACTGCGATGCGAAGTCTCGAGACGCACACGATCGAGCGTGAAGAGCACTTTGCCCTTCGGCACGAGACTGCCCTCCGTGAACGGACGCGACGTGATCACGCCATCGACGCGCGCGCGGATCTCAACACGGCGGAACGGTGTCACCTGGCCTGCGATCTCGTAGGGCTGCGCAACATTCGCGGGCTGGACGACGACTACGCCAACTTCCGGCGGCGGAGGTGCGGGTGGTGGTGCATCCTTCTTACAAGCCGCGGCGAACAGCGGCAAAACGATCATTGCGAAACGTGCAGCAAAGCGCTGATTCATGTACGAATCCATGGTCCGAAATTGAGGGAGAACAGGAGAGTGGGCCCGGCGGGCGGCGCTCCTGAACCCGGGAAGACTACGGTCGTAAGGGCAAAACAACAAAATGGTGCCCTGAGGTGATCGGCAATACGAGGGGAGGCGGGTGTACCCATTCCAACGTACGACCGCTACCATTCCTGGATGCAAGGGTCCCAACGCACGAGTCGATCAGAAAGTTCAAATCGCTGAGGAGGACGGATGGCGATTCGCGTTTTTGTAACGGGCGGGACGTTCGACAAGGAGTATGACGAGGTGCGCGGCACGCTGGATTTCGAGGACACGCACTTGCCGGAGATGCTGCGGCTGGGTCGGTGTGAGGTGGATGTATCCGTCCGGACACTGATGATGGTCGACAGTCTCGAGATGACTGATGAGGATCGCGATACGATTGCGGAGCATTGTCGTCGTTGTGATGAAACGAAGATCGTAATCACGCACGGCACGGATACGATGGTCGATACGGGGCGGGTGCTGGCGAAGGCAGTGGCGGACAAGACGATCGTTCTGACGGGTGCGATGGTGCCGTATGCGTTCGGCAGCTCGGATGGTTTGTTCAATCTCGGCAGTGCGCTGTCGTTTGCTCAGGTGTTGAAGCCTGGAGTTTACATTGCGATGAACGGCCGTTGTTTCAATTGGGACAATGTCCGTAAGAATCGCGAAGCGGGCACATTTGAAGAATTGCCATCGGAGTGATTTTAGCGAGCATCGGTTTTACACAGGGTTCACAGAGATCCACAGGGATCACAGGAAAAAAAGATGAAATATTTTATTTCTTCCCTGTGATCCCTCTGCTTTTCTCTGTGATCTCTGTGAGAAAAAGTTGTTATTTCCTGGGCATGCCCACACGCCAGACTGCGTTTCCGACATCATCCGCAACGAGCAGAGCACCGCGTTTGTCGATTGCGACGCCGACGGGGCGTCCGCGCGCATTGCCGTCCTCATCGAGAAAGCCGTTCAGCACATCTTCCGGGCTTGTTGTTGAGGGTTTGCCGTTGACGAACGGCACGAAGATGACTTTGTAGCCGCTTGGTGGTTTGCGATTCCAGGAGCCGTGCTGTCCGACGAACATGCCGTTGCGGAAGCGCTCTGGCAGGGCATTGCCTTCAGATATGGTCTCGCCTTTCGCGGTGATGCTGGTTGCTCCGTCCGCGTATGGAAACCGCAGAATGGCGTCGGTAGCCGCGACGTAAAGGTTCGTGCCGACGAGTGCGACGCCGTACGGCGAATTGAGTTCACTCAGAAACACAGTG
>JBBQYT010000139.1:0-6297 GCA_038208385.1 Longimicrobiales bacterium
TCACGGTCATAAACCCCGTCGGCATTTTCGGCACCGTGCTCGGCCCCGACATGTCGGCATCGATCCAGCTCCTGTTGGGCCTGATGAATGGCGCAACGCCGGCGCTCCCGCGCGTGTCGACATCCATCGTCGATGTGCGTGACGTCGCCGACATGCATCTCCGCGCCATGACCAATCCCGCCGCCAATGGCGAACGCTTTCTGGCAGTCGCCGGCGACCCGATGACGTTTCCGG
The DNA here is from genome assembly GCA_038208385.1 of Longimicrobiales bacterium. Lineage (GTDB taxonomy): Bacteria > Gemmatimonadota > Gemmatimonadetes > Longimicrobiales > RSA9 > JBBQYT01. Next base: position 235 of record JBBQYT010000139.1, read on the forward strand.
AAATCGCCCTGCTACTGAGAGCACGAATGGGTGACGCGGCGAAAAGAGTCCCGACCAGGGTGATGCCCAACTGGGTTGTCCGCGCAGGCGCGCTCTTCAAGCCGCAGCTCAAGCAGGTCATCCCTCAATTGAACAAACCCAAAGCCTCGAGCAACGCCAAGGCGAAGCGTATCCTCGGCTGGACTCCCCGCTCCAACGAAGAAGCCATCATCGCGACAGCGGAAAGCCTCGTACGTCTCGGCTTGGTGAAGTAGCCGCGCCACACTTAGCTATTCAGTAGCCCGCGCGATCGAGCGATCCTGCTCCCAATGACGAACGAACTGCTCGACCTGATCTTCGCTCCAGTCTGCCTCTCGTGTGATGCCCGTGTCGCCACAGGCGACAAAGCCCGCCTGATCTGCAGAAGATGTCGCACACGATTGATAGCAATCCCAACCCCCGCCTGCGATCGCTGCGGCACGCCCCGCCTGCAAACCGGCCGAAGAGACAACGACTGCCACGAATGCCGCGACTGGCCCGCGTGCGTGCGCGCCGCCCGCTCCGCATGCATCCTCGCCCCTCCCGCAGACCGCATCGTGCACCAGTTCAAGTACCGCGGCTGGATGTCGCTCTCCCGTCCAATGGCCGAGCGCCTCGCCCAGGTCGAATTGCCAAACGACACGAAAGCCGAAGCCATCATTGTCATCCCCGTCGGCACAACTGCAGCACGTCTGAGGGCTCGCGGGTATAATCAGGCGGAGCTGCTCGCGCGGGACTTCGCAGCCATCTCGGGCAGAGTCCTGGTGCCCGCGCTCCAGCGATCCGTCGGCGGTACGCAGACAACCTTGCAGCCCGTTGCACGCGGGGCTAACGTGGCTGGCGCCTTTCAGGTCGCTCCGGGTCTCGAAGTGGATCTGCGCGACGCCCACGTCATTGTCGTTGACGATGTACTGACCACGGGCGCCACCCTCATCGAATGCGCCCGCACGCTCGCCGAGGCGGGCGTTCGCTGCGTCAGCGCTTTGACTTTCGCCCGCGCACTCGATGCGCGCAGGCTCGTGGACACCTGATCAGGAGAAGCTCATGCCCACCCGCGTCGCCATCAACGGGTTTGGCCGCATTGGTCGCAACATCCTCCGTGCCGCACGGAAGTACGGCGCAGACCTCGAATTCGTCGCCGTAAACGACCTCACGGACAACAAGACGCTCGCGCATCTTCTGCGCTACGACTCCGTCCATGGCCGCTATCCGGGCGAAGTCTCCGTGTCCGACACCGGCCTTGTGGTGGATGGCCAGGAGATCCGCGTCACAAGCGAGAAAGACCCGAGCGCTCTGCCCTGGAAGGATCTCGAGGTCGACATCGTCTTCGAGGCGACCGGCCACTTCACCAAGCGCGATGGCGCTGCCAGGCATCTCGATGCCGGCGCGAAGAAAGTCATCATCACCGCGCCCGCCACGAGCGAAGACATCACCATCTGTCTCGGCGTCAACGAAGGCAAATACGATCCCGCGAAGCACGATGTCATCAGCAACGCGAGCTGCACGACGAACTGTCTTGCACCTGTCGTGAAGGTGCTGCTCGACAAATTCGGCTTCGTGCGCGGCTACATGACCACAGTGCACTCGTACACGAACGACCAGCAGATCCTCGACCTCCCTCACAAGGACCTGCGCCGTGCCCGCGCTGCCGCACTCTCGATGATTCCAACGACGACCGGCGCTGCAAAAGCGACCGCGCTCGTTATTCCGGAAGTGAAAGGAAAGATCGACGGAATTTCAATCCGTGTTCCCACACCCGATGTCTCCGTCGTGGATCTGGTTGCCGAAGTCGGGAGTATTACAAGTGTCGATGCTGTGAATGATGCGTTTCGCGAAGCGGCTGCCGGCAGCATGAAAGGCATTCTCGCAACGTCGAACGAACCGCTCGTCAGCGTCGATTATATCGGAAATCCAGCCAGCTCGACCATCGATTTGATCTCTACATTTGTCATCGATGGCAAACTGGTCAAAGTCCTGTCGTGGTATGACAACGAGTGGGGCTACTCGGCGCGGTGTGTGGATCTTGCAACTTATGTCGCAAAGCGGATGTAGTTAGCCAGTAACGAGTTACGCGTTTGCATTAAAGTCAATTGTTACATGGCACAGACGGTTTGCTTGACGCTGGGGAGCGCCCAGTGTTAGCGTGTATCCACGGAGTTTTGATCGCTGCGGTCGTGATCTCTCGGTCTGCGATCAGACGAATTGGCACGCATCTGGCCATGGTTGGTGCAACCGACCACCGGTTTTAGGAGGAGCGAATGGCTACACACACGAATGAGCAGTATGGGACGTATCGTTGTCCCGTGTGCGGTCACCGCGACGCCGCGGAGCTCGCAGCTGATGAGCCGTACCGTGTGATCGATTGCAGTTACTGCAACACTGCGCTCGAGGTTTCTACACGCGGTCCTGATTCGGTCCGCTTCTCGGTCCAGGTTGCAGAGGCGCCGACAACGCAGACATGAAGAGTACTCGCCCGGATCGAACGGGCTTTGATGATACAGACGGCCACGGAGCAGAGATGCACCGTGGCCGTTTTGCATCGGTCGAGTGTGCAATGCGCCGATTGCTCGAGCTAGGCGGCGTTGATGCGCAAAGCCACACCACATCTGTAGGCGATGGCGTAGTGCATCATCTCGAGTGCGGTGCTGGTCCTGTGCTCCTGATGTTGCATGGTGCGTCGGGTGGCGGTGCGAACTGGTATCGCCTGCTTGGTCCGCTCAGCCGGCACTACAGAGTTCTCGCCCCGGACCTTCCCGGCTTCGGAATGTCGAGCGCGATCGACCCCGCGTATCCGCTGAGCGATGCCGTATCTCTCGTGCTCGGTGACTGGCTGCGCGCCAACGACGTCCGGCCCTCTGCCGTCGTCGGCACATCCTTTGGCGGTTTGCTCGCGATGCGGATGGCTGCGGCGTACGCGGACGATGTGCGCGGCCTTGTCCTGGTCAGCAGTGCCGGACTCAGCCGCGATGTCGGCCTGTTCATGAAGATCGCGTCGCTGCCATTTGTTGGTCGCCTGGCGTTGAAGCCGAGCCGGTCGGGCGCTGCGTGGCTGCTCGACAATCTCGTGACATGGAGCGGACACCGCCTCGCGGAAGATCATCGCGAAGCGCTCATCGAATATTTGTGGGCTTCCGCTGCAGCGGCGGATCCGCGCGTGATGGCTCGTGCGCTGGGATTGTTTGCAGACGTGCGGGGCCAGCGCGAGGTGGTCAAAGACGGCGGTGATATCGTCGCTTCGACGTTGATCATCTCCGGCGAGCACGACAGGTTCTTTCCGCCGCACCAGGCGAAGCGGGCGGCCGGACGCTTTCAGCAGGCCACGCATCACCTCGTTCATGAGTCCGGGCATTCGCCCAACTGGGAGGCGCCGGACCGTCTGCTCGAAGTCGTTCTGCCGTTCCTCCTCGCAACCGCGCCGCCTTCGGCTTAGTTTAGCGCGCCGCGATGGAGCAGAATGGGACCGACGGGCGCAACGACAGGGGATGAGGCCGTGAGCGACAAGAAGACACTGAGGGACCTGCCGGACGTCGCGCTGTCGGGGAAACGCGTGCTCGTGCGCGTCGACTACAACGTGCCGCTCGAGGGCGGTCACGTGGCCGATGACACACGTATCACCGCGACGCTTCCGACCCTCGAGTACCTGGTCTCGAAGGGCGCGCGTACGATTCTGATCTCGCATCTCGGCCGGCCAAAAGGGAAGTGGGATGCGAAATACTCGCTTGCGCCCGTCGCAAGGGCGCTAAAACGGATCGCGCCATGTCCGGTTCATTTTGTAGGCGATATCGTCGGGGCCGAAGCCCACTCAGCTGTGGATTCACTTGCTGCGGGTGAGCTGCTGCTGCTCGAGAACCTTCGCTTCCTGCCGGGCGAAGAGACCAATGACTACAAATTGTGTGAAGCCCTCGCCGCGTATGCAGACGTTTTTGTAAATGATGCGTTCGGCGCCGCGCACCGTGCACACGCATCCACGTCCGGCGTTGTCGACGTGCTGCGTACCGAGCACAAACCGGCTGTCGCCGGACTGCTCCTCGAAAAAGAGCTTCAGTTTCTCGGGGCAGCGCTCGAGAATCCGGAGCGGCCGTTCGTTGCGATCCTGGGCGGTGCAAAAATCTCCGGCAAGATCGACGTCATCGAGAACCTGCTTCCGCGTGTCGAGCGCCTGTTGATCGGCGGCGCGATGGCCAACACGTTCTTCCGTGCGCTCGACCTCGAGACCGGCGCATCGCTGGTGGAGGAGGACCGCGTAGAGCTGGCGCGCGATCTGTTGAAGCGCGGCGGTGACAAGCTCGTATTGCCCGTCGATTGCGTGACAGCGACCGAAATCAGTGCGGATGCGCCGCGCGCAGTGCTCGACCGCGATCGCATCCCCGCTCAGGGAAATATTCTGGACATCGGACCCAGGAGCGTGGCGCTGTTCCGGGAAATGCTGGAGCCCGCTCGCACGGTGCTCTGGAACGGACCGATGGGAATGTTCGAGATCGAAGCGTTCAGCCAGGGCACGATGGGTGTTGCGCGCGCAGTCGCTGAAGCAACCGCACGCGGCGCAGTGACCATCATCGGTGGTGGCGACACTGCCGCCGCCGTGGATGAAGCCGGCCTCGCGGACAAAATGACGCACGTGTCGACCGGCGGCGGCGCATCGCTCGAGTTTCTCGAAGGCAAGCCACTTCCCGGTGTTGAAGCATTGGACGATCGCTAACGCGAAAGAGAGAACGCATGCGAAAGCCTGTCATTGCCGGCAACTGGAAAATGAACAAGACGCCGACCGAGACAGCGCTCTTCTTTCATGCGTTCCTCGCCCGCTCCCGCGATGTGCGCGCCACCCTCATGTTTTTCCCGCCCTCCATTAGCCTCGCCGCTGCGGTGAAGGCGCTCGGAGCCCGCAAAGACATCACGCTCGGCGTGCAAAACATCCATTGGATGCCCGAAGGCGCATTCACTGGTGAGATCTCCGCGCGCATGGCCTCTGACGCCGGTGCGCGCGTCGCGCTGGTAGGACACTCCGAGCGGCGCCACCTGTTTGGCGAGACCGATGAAGAAGTCGCCGAAAAGGTGAGCGCCGCGCTCGAGATGGGCCTGGACGTCGTCGCATGCGTCGGTGAAACGCTGGACGAGCGTCGCGCCGGCAACGTGAGCGCTGTCATCCTGCGCCAGCTGCGCGCCGCGCTCACGCACGTGACCGCGCACCACGCCACGCGCATCGCCATCGCGTACGAGCCGGTATGGGCCATCGGCACCGGCGTGAATGCCACCCCCGCCGACGCCACGGCCGCACACACGACCCTGCGCCAGGAGCTGCGCGTCCAGCTCGGCGATGTGAGCGACCAGATTCCGATCCTGTACGGCGGGTCTGTAAAACCCGAAAACGCCCGCGAGCTCCTCGGATCAGACCAGGTCGATGGCCTGCTCATCGGCGGTGCGAGCCTCGATCCGGTCGGCTTTGGCGAAATCTGCGATATGGCAGGAGTCTGATCGACCAGCTTGACACCACTGGGACGTCCGGCGACTTTTAAGGGCTGACAATCCCAGTTTTCTGGCCCGGTTTTTTAGCCCAGTTCTTCGGAGTCGTTCAACGTGTTCGGAATTCTTCTCGCAGTTTTGTTCCTCGACGGGATCCAGATGGGCGTCATCATCCTGCTGCAGTCCGGCAAGGGTGGCGGGCTCGCATCCATGGGCGGCGGCGCAGGTACCGACACGTTCATCGGCGGCCGCCAGGCGGCCACGATCCTCACGAAGGCCACCTGGGTCACGGCGGGCCTTTTCATGGTCCTCAGCCTCGTCCTGTCCATTCTCTCGTCGAGAGCGCAGCGCCCGCAGTCGATCCTGCGCGATGAATTCCGTCAGACCACCGCGCCCGCGCCGGCACCAGTGAACCCGCTCGGTACTCAGCCCGCGCCAGGCGCGACGGCTCCGGGAGCAGCAGCACCCGCCGCAACGGCACCCGGCGCAACGGCACCGGCGCCGCTGACCCCAACACCGACGACGCCCAGGAAGTAAAAGGCGTTGTGGGTTGTGTGTGGTGGGCGGTGCGTGCGTAAAAAAAGC
>JBBQYT010000140.1:0-6277 GCA_038208385.1 Longimicrobiales bacterium
GCAGATCGGCGAGCGGCTGGAGTGGCTGGAAGAGCGCGTCCTCGCCGATGCCAATCGATCGCACCTGCGGGCGATCTACGAAACCAAGCGTCAGCTCCTTGCGATCCGGAGGGCAGTATGGCCACAGCGCGAAGCCGTGAATGCGCTGATTCGCGAGGAGTGTGAACTGGTCGGTCCGCAGGTGCGCGTCTACCTGCGCGACTGCTACGACCATGCGATTCAGATCATCGATGTGACGGAGACGTTCCGCGAGCTGTGCGGCAACCTGCTGGACCTGTACCTGTCGGTGCTTGGTGCGCGCACGAACGATGTGATGAAAGTTCTCACCGTGATGGCCAGCATTTTCATCCCGCTCACGTTCCTGGCGGGTCTATACGGAATGAACTTCGAGCGCATGCCGGAGCTGCACGTCGCGTGGGCTTACCCGGCGGTGTTGGGCGGCATGTTGATCATCGCCCTGTCGATGTTCGTGTTCTTCTGGCGCAAAGGCTGGATTGGCGGCGATAGAGACGATCGGATGTAATCCCCGTGGTGGCCGGATCGCGCGCAGAGCCGCATCGAATCCGTTAGGGCGTTTGTTGTCGCTGCAGAGCGCTCTCGATCAGGTACGCGGTGTTGATCAGCGCGATGTGCGTGAAGGCCTGCGGGAAATTCCCGAGAAAATCGCCGGTCAGCGGATCGATCTGCTCGCTGTAGAGGCCGAGCGGGTTCGCGAAGCGGAGCATGCGCCGGAAGACGCGCTCGCCCGCGGCGAGGTCGCCGCTCAGGATGAGCGCATCCGCGAGCCAGAACGTGCAGATCGAGAACACGCCTTCCTTGCCGGGCAGTCCATCGTCCGATGTGTAACGATAGAGCATGCCGTTGTGCGCGAGCTCACGCAGCGTTGCCTGCACGGTTCCCTTCACGCGCTCGTCCGTTCCATCCAGGAAGCCGTACACGGGAATCAGGAGATTGGCTGCGTCGAGCGCACTGCTGTCGTAACTCTGCACGAACGCACCCTTGGCGCGATCGTAGCCACGCTCGAGGACTTCGGCATGAATCGCTTCGCGCTGTTTCCGCCAGTTGGCGATGGACTCCGGTTCGCCGAGCGTCGCAGCCATGTCGATGGCGCGGTCGAGCGCAACCCAGCACATGACCTTGCTGTAGATGTAATGGCGCGGCTCGGTGCGGATCTCCCATATGCCGTGATCGGGACGGTGCCAGTTGTCCGCGACCCAGTCGACAATTTTCGTGAGCAATCGCCAGAACGCGGCGTCGATCGGATGGTGCTGGTGTGACAGATGCACGGCGGCGAGGAGCTCGCCATAGATGTCGAGCTGCAGCTGCGAGTGCGCGCCGTTGCCGATACGCACGGGAGCGGAATCGCGGTATCCCGACCAGTGTGGAAGCTCTGATTCGGGCAGATGCAGCTCGCCGCCAATGCCGTACATGATCTGGAGAGCGTCATCCGACTTGCTCGCGATCCACTGCAGGTAGCCGCGGAAACGCTGCGCTTCATCGAAGAGACCGACAATGTTGAGTGCGGAAATCGTGAAAGCAGCATCGCGCAGCCAGCAATATCTGTAGTCCCAGTTGCGCACGCCGCCCACTTCCTCGGGCAGCGACGTCGTCAGTGCGGCGACAACGGCGCCCGTCGGCTCGTAGAACAACAGCTTCAGCGCGAGCGCACTCCGCTCGACTTCCGCGCGGTGCGTCCCGTCATAGCTCAGCCTTCCAGCCCACGCGTTCCAGAACATCGCGGTGTCATTCAGCATCGTCTGGCTGATCGCTGCATCCAGCGTCGGCGCGTCCTCCCCTCCCCACATCAGCGCCAGCCAGAGGTCGTGCTCGCGCGTCACCGAAAATGTCGCGAAGGCGCGCTGCGCCGCCTCATCGAGCCCCCAGTCGAGCACTTCCGGCGTCGCGAGCGTGAGTGTCTCCGCATCATCCGTCGCAAGAATGCCCTGCTCCGTTTTGAACAGACGCGTGGCACTGCGTCCGTAATCGAAGCGCGGCATGAAGTCGACGCGCACCTCAACGCTGCCGAACAGGCCACGCACGCGCCGCAACAGCTGGTGCGGATCGGCAATCGCAGTGAGTCCCGGCGCAGGCATGAAATCGAGGACCTCGATCGCACCCGTACCGTCGTGGAGATGAAAGCTCGTGATGAGAATATTGGTAAGCGGGAGGTAGCGCTGCTTCGAGGTGTAGTTGCGAACCGGCTCGACACGGAAATGGCCGCCCTGCTCACAATCGAGAACCGCGCCAAAACTGCTCGGGGAATCGAACCGTGGCAGACACCACCAGTCGATCGACCCGTCGGTTCCAATGAGCGCCGCGGTGCGTGTGTCCCCTACGACGCCATATTCTGAGATCGGCTTGTACTTGCTTCCGCGAAGCGTACGCATCTGCCTCTATGGGTAATGGGTCACGTGACGTCCAGGTTGTACGAGCAGGAAGGCAAAGACGCACGGAAACAGGACGATAATGCCGGGATCGTGGCACTGCGTACGGCGAAGCTGCGCACAAGGCCGCACGCCTCGCCTGACGGGCCCTCTTGTCTTCGGTGCCGCGACCAACGCGGTGCTGAGCGTCGCGGACGAGTTGATGTGATTCCGCGCACTGAACGAGACGGCCCGGGTCAGAGCACCGAAATTCGGTAGACATCTGACGCCGGGCCGTCTGCAAAACGAGCAATGAAAGTGGAGCCGGCGGGAGTTGAACCCGCGTCCGCGAATAGATCCAGCAGTACGTCTACGTGCGTAGTCCGCAATTCACGATTCTCGTCCGGTCGCGGTTAAGCGGACAACCTCTAACGGACCAGTCACGCTTGTCTCACGTGCGACGTCGTAACCCCAGCGCACGCCAGCCTGAATCAGTCGACGCCTTCCGCCACACCTCAGGCGGGTTTACCGGAAGACGGGCGCGTAAGGTTTAGTTACGCAGCCAATGCCATGTTTGAGTTGGCACTTGTGATTTTACCGTATGTTTTACGAGGACACGGAGACCTCGGCACGCAGTCCCGATTTCACCAAGCACGTCGAATCCAAATCGGCCCCTGCACCTGAAATCTAGCCGAATCAGGGTTTTCGGTCAACGGGCCAGCCTCTGTTGGGCGCCTGCGGAAGGTGCCACCACGACACGATTTCGGCCGGATTCCTTGGCCTTGTAGAGCATCTCATCGGCGGTTTTAACCAGGCTCCCGGGATCACGCACGGATGCCGGGCACGTAGCCACACCAAATGATGCTGTCACGCGCAGCGCAGCGCCACCGGCACGCAGGTCCGCGGCTTCTACCTGTTTGCGCAGACGCTCGGCCAACTCCGACGCTGGCTTCACGTCCGTCTCCGGCAACAGCACCACAAACTCCTCGCCGCCGTACCGGGCAGCGAAGTCCGACCCGCGCAGCGAGCTTCGCAGCACCTGCCCGATCATTCGCAGGACGGTGTCGCCGGTATCATGGCCGTGCGTGTCATTGATCTTCTTGAAGTGATCGATGTCGAGCAGCACAACGGAGAATGGCCGCTGCGATCGTGCTGCGCGCGCGGACTCCGTGCGGAAACGGTCCTCGAAAGCGCGCCGGTTGTGCAGCTCTGTGAGTCCGTCGCGCTCGGCATCGTGCTGCAGGTCGCGGTAGGCGCGCGCATGCTGTAGTTGCTGCGCGACGTAGGGCGCGATGGCGTCCAGGAGCTGACGTGCATCCTCGTCGAATTGCTGGGCGCGGTTGTGCCATACCGCGAGCACACCGGCGACGTTCCTGTCGAGGTCGATGAGCGGAATCGTCGTGAGGCTGCGCGGCTCGACGCGCCACTGCTCGCCTGGCGCACCGACCGGAGGACGGGGCGATTGTGACCTGCGATCGGCGCGCTCGATGATCGACGCTGCGCGTGCTGCGAGGCCCAGCTCGCTGTCCGAGCCGGTGAATGTGCTACCGATTGCAGCGCCGCCGTCCTCCGACGATATCGCCGCGATCTGACCCCCCTCGCCGTCCCACGTGGCGACGGTTGCGCCGGTCGCGCCGACGAGCTGGCGCGCGGACTCGGCAAGGTGTGCAGTGAAGGTGGCGAGGTCGAGCTCGCGCGGGAGTGTGCGCAGGAGGTCGAGCACCTGCGTCAGGCGCTCGCGCATCGCAACTGCATCGTGCTGCTGCTCGCGCAGCGTCGTGAATGCGTACACGTACGATGACGCCTGCATCAGTACTTCGTCGGTCGGGAGCGGATCGCCATCGCCGTACTCGAGCGTGATGAGCGCGGGACCGCTTGCACGCGCACGCAATGCTGCTGCGCACGCGCTTGCAGCACCCGGCGCCCACACAACGCGTTCATTCACGCGGAGCGGCACGCCTTCGGCCCAGACCCAGCGCAGTGCATCGCCGTACAGGCGGACGTCATTGGGCAGTCTGCCTGTGCTCGCTGCGGTCGCCTGTGCGATGCCGCCATCGGGATCGACGTTCCAGAGGACCGTGCGCTGCGCGCCCGCACTGCGTGCGACGAGGTCCAGCACGCTCTCCATCTGTGCATCGGCGTCCGGCGCTTCCGAAGGCTCGCGGTCGGCGTCGTCACGCATTTGCGCGGCGACGTGGGAGACCGTTTGTGCGCGTTTTGCGAGCGGCCTGATGATGAGCACAGCGACAATCGATGCGAGTGCAGGCGCAACCAGGTTGATGAGCGCTGCGCTATCGCCTCGATGAAACAACAGCTGAGCTGCCGCAAGCGATAGAAACGCGCCGGCAATGGCGGGAAAGATGATGTCGCCTTCAGACGTTGCAGCGAGTGCAACCGCCCACGCGACAGTGAGGGCGAGGAGGGTGCTATGCGCGCCGCCGGTAGCAGTGACGGCGATGAGGAGAAGAAGCCAGAGCCCGAGAACAATCCGGGGCGAGCGGAACGACCGTCCGAAGTTCAGGAGGGTTGGGCGCGAAGCTGGTTGATGCGAGTTGCCGCTGCGGCTGCGCCGAAACCGTTGTCGATGTTGACGACGGTGACGCCCGCCGCGCAGCTGTTCAGCATGGAGAGCAGTGCTGCGAGCCCGCCGAAGGACGCGCCGTAGCCCACGCTCGTCGGCACGGCAATGACAGGCGCTGCGACGAGACCACCAACGACGGACGCGAGTGCGCCTTCCATCCCTGCAACGACAATGAGAACGGCCGCGCGCCGAAGCGCATTCGATTCCTGCACGAGGCGATGAATTCCGGCGACGCCGACGTCGTAGATCTGCTCGACCGGATTGCCGAACGCCCGCGCTGTGACGGCCGCTTCTTCAGCGACAGGAATATCGCCGGTGCCTGCGGTCGCGATGAGGATGGGTCCGTGAACAGGAACCGCCACGCGCTCTGCCGGCTCGAGAAACGCCGTTCTGCCGAGCTCATTGATCTGAGCGCGTGGAAAATCGCGTGCGAGACGCTCGCGCGCTGATGGATCTGCGCGCGTCACCAGGAAGCTGTTATTGCGCGCTTCGAGCCGTGCACAGATCTCACTGAGCTGGTCGAGCGATTTCCCTGGCGCGAACACGACTTCGGGATAGCCCTGACGGAGCGCGCGATGGTGGTCGAGCCGTGCGAACGCAGCGCTGTCCTGCATGTTGCTGGCGACAGCTTCAATGGGCAGCCACGAGATTTTGTCGAGTGCAGCTGCCGGTGAATCGCCGCCGGCGGCAACCGACTCGAGCAGCTCGAGCAGTGTCTGGCGCGTCATGCGGCCACCTGAAGATGCCGGGCGAGGTAGGCTTCGATGAGGTCGCGGGCCTGGTCGAGGCTCGTGACTGCGAAAAGCTCCTGGCGGAGCACTTTGCCCTCCGGCAGACCCTTCGTATACCAGCCGAGGTGTTTGCGGAATTCGATCATAGCGTGTGCTTCTTCGCGCTCAAACTCGACGGCGTTCCTGGCATGAGCGAGCACAATGCGGAAGCGCTCTTCGGCGTCCGGATCCGCGGGAATCGGCAGCCTATCGAGCGCTGCGCGCGCCTGCGCGAAAATCCATGGCGCGCCGTGCGATCCGCGCGCGATCATGATGGCCGCACAACCCGTGTGCTGTTTCAAGCGCAGCGCGTCGGCACCCGACCACACATCGCCATTACCAATAACGGGAATTTCCACTGCGTCGACGACCGCAGCGATCTCATCCCAGTTCGCGACGCCCGAATACATCTGCGTACGTGACCGCGCATGAAGCGTGAGGACACGCGCCCCCGCATCCTGGCATCGCAAGGCGATCTCCACCGGGTTGCGGTTCTCATCGCTCCAGCCGCTCCGGATTTTCACCGTCGTTGGAAGCGATGTCGCCGCGGCTACGGCTTTGAT
>JBBQYT010000141.1:0-6247 GCA_038208385.1 Longimicrobiales bacterium
CCCATACCCTTCCTCCGGTAACCGTCACAGGTCGCAGTGCCAATGCCATGCGGGTTCGCATCGCTCCTAAAATGGATGCCAGGCTAGAGGACCCGGCCTGGGCAACGGCGCCCATCATTGCAGACTTCGCCCAGCACGAGCCGCATGAGGGCGACGCGCCATCGGAGCGGACCGAAGTCCGTCTGCTCTTTGACGGCCAAGCGCTCTATTTCGGCGTTTGGTGTTACGACGCGACGCCATCCGGCATCGTCGTTGGTGAAGCGCGGCGCGATGGGAATCCGAAGGATACAGACTCGTTCCAGATCGTGCTCGACACGTATCACGATCGGCAAAACGGTTTCGTGTTCGGGACGACACCTGCTGGAATCGAATACGATGCACAGCTCGCACAGGGCGGCGGAACATCGGATCCCAATGCGGGGGAGCGATCGCGACAGGTCACGGGCTCGGGTGCTGCGTTCAATCTGAACTGGGATGGCAACTGGAAAGTTTTGACGACAACGGACAGCACCGGCTGGAAAGCGTTGTTTCGGATTCCGTTTTCGACGCTGCGCTTCAACTCGGGGAATCATCAGGTGTGGGGGATGAATTTCTCGCGCAATATTCGTCGTCGAAACGAGGAAGTGTTTTGGTCGCCGGTACCGCGTCCGTTCGGTGTGTACCGCTTGACATCGACCGGGACGCTGCATGGCATCGAGGTACCGGCGCAGCGCAGCGTCAGCGTGACGCCGTACCTGCTCGCATCAGGTGCGCGTGACTATTCGATCGACGCATCGACGGATTATCCAGTGCACGCGGGCGGGGACGCGAAGGTAGCACTCGGCTCCAGCCTTCGTCTCGACCTGACGTACAATACTGACTTCGCTCAGGTCGAAGTCGACAAGCAGGAGATCAAGCTCACGCAGTTCAATCTTTTCTTTCCCGAAAAGAGACCGTTCTTCCTCGAGAACTCGGGTCTGTTCGCGGTCGGCACGCCACAGGCTGTCGAAATGTTCTTCAGCCGTCGCATCGGACTCGGGCCCGATGGCGAGCCGATTCCGATTGTCGGCGGAGGCCGGGTCACGGGACAGGTTGCGGGGTTGAACGTCGCGCTGCTCAACATGCAGACAGGCTCCGTCCCCGGTGTGCAGGGCTCGCAGAACTACTCCGTCGCGCGCCTGATGCGCACGCTGCCGAACCGCTCGCGGGTTGGTGTGCTGTTCGCCAATCGCGACGCGCTCGGCTCCACAGGAAACTACAATCGCACGTATGCCGCCGATGGACGCTGGGGTATTGGCGATGCAGTCACACTCGACGGCTACGTCGGCAAAACACAGACGCCGGGACTCACGGGCCGCGACATGGCCTACAATGCGCAATTCGAGTATTTTACCCGGCAATGGAAGGTGCAGACGGTATTCACACAGGTCGGCGCCGACTTCAATCCGGAAGTCGGCTTTTTATCACGCTCCGGCTATCGCTACGTACAGTCGCAGACGTACCGCTATTTCCGCGTGAAGAGCATTCCCTTCGTGCGCGAGTTCCAGCCGCACCTCACGTATCGCAACTATTTCGATTTCACCGGAGCGCGCCTCTCCGGAATGATGCACATGGATGCCACCTCGCAATTCGCGAATGGCGGCTTGATCAGCACGCCACTCAACTTCACGTGGGAACGACCCGTCACGCCATTCGAGATCTCACCCGGCATCATCATTCCGTCGAAGCTCTACCAGAACTGGATCACGCAATCACACTTCACGACGAATCCCGCCGCGCCGCTTTCATTCACCGCGGAAGTCAACTGGGGCGGCTTTTACTCGGGCACACGTCATGGTATTGCAGTGGCGGCAACCGCACGGCGCGGCGGCGCGTTCAGCACCGTACTGCGCTACAGCTATGATGACATCCGTCTCAATGAAGGCAGCTTCATCGAACGTCTGATCGGGTTCCAGCTCGGCTACTCGTTCACACCACAGATCTTCCTGCAGTCGCTGATTCAATACAGCACGCAGGACAGGAACTGGTCGAGCAACCTGCGCTTCGGCTGGCTCACAACCGGCGGCGCAGGGCTGTACGTCGTCTACAATGATAACGAGTACGTGGGCTTCGATCGCTTAAGGGCACCGCTCAATCGCGCACTCACGATCAAGTACACGCGCCAATTCAATCTTCTGCGCTGAGCAAACTCAGCTCACGACGTCCTCGATCGCGATCCCACGCGTCAGCGTTTGCTTCACCGGACAACGGTCGGCAATCTGCAACAGACGCGTGCGCTGTTCGTCGGTCAGCGGACCCGACAGTGTAATTTTTCGGTCCAGCCTGGTAATCCCTGCGGGCGTCTGCTCACAGGTCTCACAATCGACCTTGTGCGACCGACCGCTCCGGAGCTGGATCTCGATGGACTCGAGCGGCCACTTTTTCCGATCCGCATACATGCGCAGCGTGAGCGCCATACAGCCGCTCAATGCAGTGAGCAGATACTCGTACGGCGTCGGTCCCATATCGGTACCGCCTGACGCCGCAGGCTCATCTGTCGTCAATTTGTGCGAGCGTGCCGTGGTCTCCGCACGATAGCCTGCGGAGCCCAGGCGCGTGCTGATCCAGCCGCCGTCGTCAACATTCGCTGCAACTTCCGCCTGCGTTGTCTCAGTCGTCACGTAATCACCCGTCCGAAAGTGGAACCTGATGCCCGCTCATTGACACGCGCTGGTAACGAACGCATCTATATCCTCGTGCACGCGACAGCCTGTTGATCCTCCCCAGATTCTAACGACCGTCGCACGACAATGCACACACAGGGCATCAATCGATAGCGCACCGCCCTTTGCCGGGCGAGCAAATCCATATTTATAACCGAAAACAAGCTGCAGGATCGCGCGGCATGCGAGCCGCGCGCGCTCGTGCACGTATTCGAATCGGATGTGATTGTATCCTGAATCACATCCTGGTCGACGTATGTCCTACACACTCACCTCCCGCACCATCAACACGACGTGGAGAGCGCCCATGACGCGAAGCAAACAGCATCTCACCGCGGTACTCCTCGGGCTGCTTGCGCCCGGATCGATCCTCGCCCAGGGGCGGGGCGCACAGGCGCCGGACTATAGCGTGAAGGACAACTACGCGAAATCGGAGATTATGATTCCGATGCGTGACGGCGCGAAGCTGTTCACGATCGTGTACGCTCCGAAGGATCAATCGCAGAAATATCCGCTCCTGATGACGCGCACCGCGTATGGCATTCCGCCGTACGGACCGGATGCGATCAAGCCTGTGATTGGTCCGAACAATGAGTTCGCGCGTGAGGGCTACATCGTCGTCTATCAGGATGCGCGCGGGCGGTTCAAGTCCGAGGGCGAGTTCATTCACCACAAGCCGATTGAAAAAGGCACGGGGAAGCCCGACGAAGGGACGGATACATATGACACGATCGACTGGCTGATCAAGAACATTCCGAACAACAACGGCCGGGTTGGTACGTGGGGCATTTCGTGGGCGGGATGGGAGGTGGCGCAGGGAATGATCGGCGCGCACCCGGCGCTCAAGGCTGCATCGCCGCAGGCGCCACCGGAAGATCAGTTCATGGGAGATGACCATCACTCGGGCGGTGCGTTCGAGTTGTCGTATGCGTTTGCGTGGATGTCCGGCAATGCGCGGCAGCGGAACGTGCCGACGGACAAGCCGAGCGCGCGTTTCGACTATGGCACGCCCGATGGCTACGATTTTTTCCTGCGGATGGGCGCTGCTGCGAATGCAAAACAGTTTTTCGAGAATTCAGTGCCGACGTGGGATGACTACATGATTCACGGCACGTACGACGAGTACTGGCAGGCGCGGAACGTTCCGAAGGATCTGTACAACATCAAATTCCCGGTTTTGATCGTCGCGGGTTGGTTCGACGACCAGGATTTTTACGGTCCGTTCCGCATGCAGCGCTCGATCGAGGAAAAGAACAAGCCGAACAAGAGCACGATCGTGGTGGGTCCGTGGACGCACGGGGCGTGGAGCCGGGTAGTCGGTGACAGCATCGGTGCGATCAGCTTCCAGCAGAGAACGGGCGAGTATTTCCGTGAGAAAGTCGAGCTGCCGTTCTTCAATTTCTATTTAAAGGACAAGGGCCAGCTGAATCTGCCGGAAGCGCTCGTATTCGAGACAGGAACGAATCAGTGGCGCTCGTACGACACGTGGCCACCGAAGAATACGGAAACGCGCAGCCTGTATCTGCAGGGCAATGGCAAGGCAGGATTCGGACCGGGCGATAAGGGCACGTTCGACTCGTACGTGAGCGATCCGTGGAAGCCGGTGCCGTACACGGCGCAGATCCGCAACACGGAAGGAAATCTCTACACCGTCGAGGATCAGCGATTTGCGTGGACGCGTCCGGATGTGCTTGTCTATCAGACGGAGCCGCTTACGGAAGATGTCACGGTATCGGGTCCGATCAAGGCGTCACTCGATGTTGCGACGAGCGGCACGGATTCGGACTGGGTCGCGAAGCTCATCGATGTGTATCCCGCGGATGCGCCGGGACAGATGGGCGGATACCAGATGTTGCTCACGGGTGACATCATGCGCGGGAAATTCCGGAACAGCCTCTCGAAGCCCGAAGCGATGGTACCGAATCAGACGAGCCACCTGGACTTCGAGATCGGAGACAGGAACCACACGTTCCTGAAGGGTCACCGCATCATGGTCCAGGTGCAGAGCTCGTGGTTCCCGATGTTCGATCGCAATCCGCAAACGTTCGTGGACATCTATCACGCGAAGGACTCCGACTACCAGAAAGCAACGCAAAAGGTCTTTCACAGCTCGAAGATCGACCTTACGGTTCTGAAGAAGAGCGCGACGTAAGCAGCTGTACATCGCATACAAACGTCTTCACCAATCTGGAGGAGCAATGCTTACGAACAGTCAGACGCGCCGAAGTTTGGTGTGCGTTCTCGTGATGCAGCTTTGTCTGGTCTTTTTCGCGCTGCCGGTTTCGGCAGTACAGCAGGAAACCGGCACGGTGCTCGGGAAGGTGACGTCTGCGAATGGCCGGCCGCTGCCCGGCGCGCAGGTGTCCGTACCCGGCACGGGGAGAGGCGCACTCGCGAACAGCGCCGGCGATTTTCTCATCGAGAAGGTGCCGCTCGGACAGCACACCGTAAAAGCACAAATGATCGGCTACGGCTCTGTCAATCGTACGGTAGTGATCTCGGCTACGCGTGTCGCAACGGTGACGATGGAGCTCTCGGAGCAAGCCGTCGCGCTGGATGAGATCATCGTCACGGGCACTGCAGGCGGCACGCAGCGGCGCGCGCTCGGCAACGTTGTCGATCGCATCAGCGCAGCGTCTGCGATTCAGGTCACACCGACAACGAACATCAACCAGCTGATTGCAGCGCGCTCACCGGGCGTGCAGGTCATGGGCGGCTCGGGCACCGTCGGTGGTGGCGCGCCGATTCACATTCGCGGTGTCTCGAGCATGACGCTCGATGCGACACCGCTGATTTACATCGACGGCGTTCGGATGGATGCGCGTCTCACGGGACCCGCACAGCAGGGCGGCGCACGGCAGAGCCGCCTGGACGATGTGAATCTCGATGATGTCGAGAGCATCGAAATCATCAAAGGACCCGCTGCCGCGACGTTGTATGGAACGGAAGCATCCAATGGTGTAATCCAGATCGTGACGAAGCGCGGCGCCGATGGGCCTGCGCGCTTCGACATCAGCACGCGCATGGGCACCAACTGGCTCTGGAATCCTGCGGGCCGAACGGGCTGGAGCTACGCCGGCGGTTTCGTCAGCGGCACACCGCTCGACAGTGTCAATCTCTACAACCACGAATGTGAAGTTGGGCCCAACGGCTGTCCGTTCAAGAATGGATCGCTTGGCGCACTGGACCTCAGTGTTCACGGCGGCACGGACCGGGTGCGCTACTACGTGTCGGGCAGCTACGACAATCAGGTGGGCGTTGTCTCGTACAACTGGCAGAAGCTGTACACGGGGCGCTCGAACATCGATGCAATGTTGTCCAGGTCACTCACGGCGAAGTTCAACGTAGGCTACGTGCGGCGTGCCTACAGAGCGGCGCAGCAGCCTGACCCGGTCGACCAATTCGGCAATCTGGTCTGGGGCGGACCCGCTACGCTGAACACGAAGTGGCGCGGCTGGCAGGATGCGCCGCCGGAAGGTTCTGCGCAGGTCGACAACGAGCAGCACGTCGGACGCACGACGGGCAGTGTCGAGCTCAGGTACGTTCCCGTGAAGTGGCTCACCAAT
>JBBQYT010000142.1:0-6210 GCA_038208385.1 Longimicrobiales bacterium
CGGCCTTCTGCCGAGCATAGGGGCTCCCGCGAGAGGGTTAACCAGCACATATTCCCTGTCGAGCGCGCGCACGACGGATGCGGTTTCGAGCTCGAGCCTGATCGAGCTGTTGCACGCAATCGTCGCGGCGCGCAACGCTGCTGTAGCACCTGCGCGCACGCGGCCATGACCGTGATCGATTTCGACTGCCTCGCCGGTGAACTCGTGCGTTCCCCAGGTGAGGCGTACGCGGATGATCGCACGTGAGCCCTGCACCTGGGTTTCAGTGCCGCCGAACAGAACGCGAAATTTGCCATCGCGTTCGTCGGCCACCGGAGCTGGCACCGGCGGTGCTTCGACGACTCCGCTGAACTGCCCGAAGTCCGCGAGCGCCGCTTCGGCCGCTTTCCCGGACAGCTGCGCAATGCTGATGACGCGCTGGTCGACGGGAACTCCCAAACGCTCCTCCAACAACGCGCGCACGTCGCGGGCGAGGTTCCGGACATTCGGGCCGGGACCGACGAGGAGGTGGACTTCCCGCGGATGCCCGTTGATGTCCTCCCGCACGCACGCTCCGAGAACCGACGGAAGTTCGCGCAAAACCGCTTCCGCCGTTTCCTTCGTCGAGACGTTCTTCATTGCTCAATTGTTAAGATTGGGAGTGTGCCGGGGAGGGCAACTGACAATGCCTTCGAGCCGCCCGTGCGTCAAGTATTTGTTGGGGTGCGCTCTGGCTCTATTCCCAAGTGCGGCCTACCTTGCCAGAACAGGGCTGGGGCACGTCCCTTGCGCACGCTCCGGACAGCGTAATCCCGCTCGATCACTGCATCGGGACCAGGAATGAAAGGTGTCATCATGGCGGGCGGCTTCGGCACCCGCCTCAAGCCGCTCACCATAAATCGGCCGAAGCCAATGGTGCCGGTGGGCAACCGGCCTCTCATGGAGCACATCGTCGAGCTCCTGAAGCAGTACGGCATCACCGACCTCATCTCGATTCTGTATTTCCAGCCCGAGCACATCGCCGAACATTTTGGCGATGGGTCCGCGTTCGGCGTTTCTATGCGATATGCGACCGCCGATGCCGATTACGGCACTGCTGGCGCCGTGCGCAACGCGGCCGGGATGCTTGAAGGTGAGCGCATCATCATCATCAGCGGCGATGTGCTGACGGACTTCGATCTGTCGCTCGCCATCGCTGAGCACGAAAAGCGTGAAGCGCTTGCCACCATCGCGCTCACGTCCGTCGAAAACCCCCTCGCCTACGGCATTGTCATCAGCGATCAGGAGACGGGCAAGATCGAGCGCTTCCTCGAGAAGCCCACGTGGGGTGAAGTATTCAGCGATACGATCAACACCGGGATCTACATTCTCGAGCCGCAGGCGATCGCGCGCATTCCGTACCGCACGAACTTCGACTTCTCGAAGGATCTCTTTCCGCGCATGCTGCGCGAAGGCGTCGGGCTGTACGGACACGTCGCGAATGGATACTGGCGCGACATCGGCAACCTCGATGAATACCGCCGTGCCCATGATGATATCCTGGCTGGCGGGGTGAAGCTGCAGCTGAAGGGTGAAAAGCGCATTCTCGACACCGGCACAGTGTACGGTGAGCCCGGCGCTTTGATTGAAAACGATGTAAAGCTGCGCGGCACAGTTCTGCTGGGTCGCAACGTGCAGATTGGGCGCGGCGCCGTCTTGAAGAATGTCGTGGTGGGGCCGGGCTGCACGATTGGCGAAGGAGCGGAGCTGTACGATGTAGTCTTGTGGGAGAATTGCGAGATCGGGGACCGGGCGCGCCTTGATGAGACCGTGTGCGCGCGCGAAGTCGTTGTTGGTGAGTCGGCGCAGATCCGTGAGAACACGATTTTGTCGGACCGCGCGGAAGTCGGCGATCATGCGGTAGTCGGTCCGAACGTAAAAGTCTGGCCGGACAAGGTTGTCGAAGAGCGCGCGATCCTGACGCACTCGCTGATTTGGGGCGATGCGTGGGAGCGCAGCCTTTTCCACGGCGCGCGCGTCAGTGGCGTCGCCAACTCGGAGCTTACACCGGAAATTGCAGCGCGTCTCGGCGCGGCGTATGGCGCGATGCTGGGAAACGGCGCGTACGTGGCGACATCGCGCGATACCGATCGTGCATCGCGCATGATCAATCGTGCGATGATGACGGGCTTCATGTCTGTCGGTGTGAATGTCGAAGACCTGCGGCAGATGCCGATCCCCGTCGTGCGCCATGCTGTGCACCACGGTCGCGAAGCGGGCGGCATTCACGTGCGCCGCTCGCCATTCGACTCGAAGGTTGTCGATGTCCTGTTCTTCGACAACGACGGCCGCGACCTGCCGCCGGGCAAGACACAGAGCATCGAGCGGCTGTTCGGGCGCGAAGACTTTCCGCGCGCAGACCCCGACGGCGCCGGCGACATCAATTTCCCGACGCGTGTCATCGAAGGCTATCACGAGCATTTCCTTTCGGAAGTCGATCATAAACTGATCGCCGAACGGAAGTTCACGCTCGTCGTGGATTTCGCTTACGGTACGACCGTCGAAGTTTTTCCTGGCATTTTCGGCTCGCTGCAGACAGAGACGATCAGCATCGACGCATACGCAGCGCCCGGCAGATTGTCGCGCAGCGAAGATGAATTCCAGGCGGGGCTCGCGCGGCTCGGTGGAATTGTGCGCTCGATCAACGCGGAGCTGGGTCTGTGGTGCGATCCCGGCGGCGAAGTCATCTACCTCGTGGATGATTCGGGACGTCCGGTAAAGCCGGAGCTTGCGCAGGCGATATTTGTCGACCTGGCGCTCGAGTGGCTGGATGTGAAGAGCGTCGCGATCCCGGTGACGAGTCCTGTCGTCGTTGCGAACGTCATTCGCGAGGCGGGTGCCGAGCTGATCTGGACGAAGACGGAGCACCATGCGATGATGGCTTCCGCAACCCAGGCGGACATGGTGGCAGGAGCGCGCGGTGAGTTCATCTTCAGCCGGTTCATGCCTGCATACGATGGCATGTTTGCGGCGGTGAAGATGCTCGAGGCACTTGCACGCGCAGGCGTCAAGCTCGCCGCAGTTGCGGACAGGTATCCCGCGATTCACGTGAAGCAGGACCGCGTGTCGTGCCCGTGGGGACGCAAGGGCGCGGTCATGCGCCGTCTGATCGTCGCGACGGAAGGCGAGCGTCGTCAGCTGGTCGACGGTGTAAAGCTGTGGAAGACCGACGACGAGTGGGTCCTCATCATTCCGCATTCCGATCGGCCGTATTTCGTCGTGACGGCAGAGAGTCCTGTCGAGTCGCGCGCGGATGAGCTGATCGCCGAATACACGAAGCTCGTTGAAAGGTGGCGTGATGAAGCGTGAGGGCGGACAGGCCACACGGCCTCAAGGTGCATCGACACGCGCGGTGCACGCGGGAATGCATCCGCACGCAGCCGGAGAGGCGGTCACAACGCCCATCGCCCAGACGACGACGTTCTTCAACGACCCGGCGCCTGCCGGCGAAGTCCTTTACACGCGTTATGGCACGAATCCAAACAACATCGTAGTCAACAGGAAGCTCGCCGCGCTCGAAGGCGCTGAGGCTGCAATCGTCGTCGGCAGCGGTATGGCCGCGTCATCGCTGGCGCTTCTTGCTCATGTGCACGCGGGAGACCACATCGTCGCCGCAAATTCGCTGTACGGCGGCACGCTCACACTGCTGAAGAGAGACCTGCCGCTTCTCGACATTGAAACAACATTCGCGGAGCCGCGCGACTTCGAGGCCGCAGTCCGGCCGAACACGCGCGCACTGTTCATAGAGCTGCCCGTTAATCCGACGCTGCGGATTCCCGACCTGCGTCCGCTTGGTGTGCTCGCAAAAAAACTGAACATCCCGCTCCTTGTGGATGCAACGTTTGCGACGCCGATCAACTTCCGTGCGCTGGAGCATGGCGCGACGGTTGTGATCCACAGCGCGACGAAATATCTCGGCGGTCATTCCGACGTTACGGCAGGTGCTGTGGTCGGCTCGGCCGGGATGGTCGAGATGGTGCGCGAGAAAATGAAAAGCTTTGGTGCGGTGCTGGACCCGCACGCCTGCTGGCTGCTCGAGCGCGGCATGAAGACGCTCGCATTGCGGATGCAGCGCCACAACGAAACGGCGTTTGCACTCGCGCGCTGGCTCGAGATGCACGACGCGGTTGCGAAAGTGCACTATCCGGGGCTCGAGTCACACCCGGATCATATTGTTGCAAGGCAGCTGTTCTCTGCATTTGGAGGAATGTTGAGCCTGGTCGTGCGCGGTGGAGATGACGCCGCACTGCGGGTCGTCGAACGATTCGAGCTGATTGCCGTTGCGCCGAGCCTGGGTGGCGTCGAATCGCTCGTGTCGATGCCGCGCTTTACATCGCATGCAGCACTCACATCCGAGCAACGCCAGGCGCTCGGCATCGATGATGGATTCATTCGCCTGTCGATCGGAATCGAAGATTTCGAGGACCTGCGATACGAGCTGCAGCACGCGCTCGAGGCCGAATCGTGACACCCGAAGAGATGGCCCCGAACGACCGCCGGCGTGTCGAGCGCACGGATGCGGTGCCGCTTGGTGAATTCACGATTCCGGAAGTCCGCAAGGCGTTCATCAGCACCGGTCTCTTGCTTCTGATCATTGGCCTGTTCCTGTACATGGTGCGCGATGTGATCGTGTCTGCCATCGCGGGCGTGGTGCTTGGCGCATACCTGCTGCCGCTGTATCGCCGGCTGCTGCGGAAACTCAAGAGGTCTACGCTAACGGCGATTGTGACGATCATGATTGTGACCGTCCCCGTCGTTCTCTTGATGGCGTACAGCTGGCACGAGATCTCGGGGGCAGCCGAATACCTGAACAAGAACCGCGCGGAAGTCGCGGCAGGTTTGACACACGGACTGCAGCGCTGGCGATTTACTTCCGGGCTCGCCATCAGCGGAGATGTGCCGCACTGGATCGAGAAGGCGAGCAAGAGCATCGCGAAGGGCGCCGAGGACATACGCGAGGCAGGCAGCCAGATCAGCATTGGACTGTCCGTGCTGCTGTTCACCGCGTTCTATATTCTGACCGATCACAAGCGGCTGATCGAGTACATTCGAAGCAAGATCCACGGCCGCTACCGCGAGCTCGCGGATGAGACCGGCAAGAGCATACGCGATGTGATCTACGGAGCGCTCTACGGCACGTTCCTCACGCAGGCAATCAAGTCTGTCGTGGTCCTCCTCATGAACCTGATCTGGCACGTACCGCTCGCTGTCGTGCTCGCCATCATGGCCTTTTTTCTCGGATTCTTTCCGATCGTCGGCAGCTATATCGTTTATACGCCGGTTGCGCTCTATCTGATTTTGTGGCGCGGCGATCTCGTGGGCGGTGTGATCATGTTTCTCGTCGGGTTCCTGGGAAACACGATGTTCATGTCGATGTACCTGCGACCGAAACTCGCCGCCGAGAAATCACACATCCTGAACTTCTACTGGATGTTCATCGCGCTGGTGACGGGAGTGTACACGTTCGGACTGGTTGGCATCATCATCGGCCCGGTGCTGATCGCGGTGCTCAAGGCCGTGTTCGAGACGGTTTCGGGAGCCAACCGACCCGGGATCCTCGACCGCCTGTACCTGCCCGAAAAGGTCGAGTAGCGAAATCCTCTACGTATCCGCTGTGCTATCGTGAGCAGGCTCGCCAAAATTCCTGGACTGATTCTGCTGGTGCTCCTGCTGATTGCAGGCGGCGCCATTGTATACCTGCGTTCGTCGAAACCGGACTACGATGCGAAGCTCCGCACATCCGGCCTGCAGCAGCGCGTCGAAGTCCTGCGCGATTCGTTTGGCGTCTCACAGATATGGGCGTCGAACGATGCGGACCTGTATTACGCGCAGGGATACGTGCACGCGCAGGACCGACTGTTCCAGATGGAGCTCTTCAAGCGCGTTGCGGAAGGTCGCCTCGCCGAAATCCTCGGTCCTGACCTGGTGAAGACCGACCGCTTCATGCGCACGCTCGGGCTGTTTCGCGCGGCCGCGGCCGCAGAGCGCACACTCTCGCCGGAAGGACGCAGGCTCAATGAAGCGTACGCCGCGGGCGTGAACGCATACGTGCGCGAGCGCACGGGGGCGCTGCCGCCTGAATTCCTTGTGCTCAACATCAAGCCCGAAGCATGGACGGTGCGCAATACGCTGGCGATCGAGAAGATCATGGCGTTCGATCTGTCGCCTTATGGCAACGGTCTCGATCTCCAG
>JBBQYT010000143.1:0-6201 GCA_038208385.1 Longimicrobiales bacterium
GCCCGAACCATCGTTTTATCTCGATTGTGCGGTCTCCATGGTACCTCCCGTTTCGCATCACTGAGTGCATTCAATGCTCTTCAAGTTCTCGGGAATAGCAGGTCTTGTCCGTTCATCCTTCGCTCACCGCCCATTGGACTCTTGGCTACCCACGTCTTGTGACCAGGCGCGCAGAAGCGCTCGATCATCTGCTGAGAGTCGCGCGTCGGGATGCGGAGGAAGATACATCCACGGTGGCATCTCGCCCTCCGCGACCTCCTCCCAACTCTCCTTCAACTTCTTGAGCTGTTCCTTCGTGGTGTAGCGATTCCAGGTCGAGAGGTTCAGCTTCTCGCGCCCTTCCTTCACATCGTGGGCGACCAGCCACGACACCGGAGCGATCCGACTGTACCAGGGCCAGACGGTCTCATTGGAGTGACAGTCGTAGCATGCTCGCCGGAGGACAGAACGCACTTGCGCTGTGGCTGGAGCCTCTGTTTCGACCGGGGGGTTTGTTCGATCCACCGGCACCAGCTGAATCGCTCCAAGCGCGACAATCAGTACGGCCAGCACCCACTTCGCAATACGTCGAACGTGTTTCATCGCCGATATCTCTCCTCTGCCCCAGAGTCATCCGGCCAGCCCCGCCGCTCGCATAGGCGACTACCCTCACCCCACAACGCAAAGTGTCGACTTCTTACGGAGTACTGACAGCCGAGCGTTCGAGGTTGATCCGAAACTGGGCATGACAGGCCGTGCAATTGTTCAAGATGGCCCCCAGCCGACCGAGAGTCTGGCCCATCGGTGCGCCGCGGCTGACATCCGTAGCGAGTGAATCCCACGCAGCGTGTGTGTTCATCCCGAGGCGCAGGAACTCAGGGGGGAGGCGCTGCTGCATGGCCGGATCCAGATCCCGTGCCGCCGCCATACCCGACGCCTGCGCCGCGGCCCGCATCCCAGCCGTGTCACCTCGTGCCGACGCGGCGACGTATCCCTGAACGGAGGCCAGCATTCCGCGCATTTCGGTGAGGATCATATGTCTCCCTTGCACGGGCAGCACAACGGCAGTCCGAACATCGGGATCAGGCGCCATTGTCGACGCGGACTGACCTGCGTCAGCAGTGTCGCGCCCGGCGGGCACGTCCTGCTTGCCGCCACAGCCTGCCCCCAACGCGGCAACCAGTGCGGCGAGCGCAATGCGGTACACGGATACGAGTGAACGCTGGTGAACCCGCGATTCTTCTTTGGAGTGCTCGGTCATGGATGGCCTCCGCCTTGGGTTGTGAGCCGCCAACATGCGGCCTGTCGCCAGGGAATGATAGTGACCACAGATGAGACCGCGCGATGCCGTGACATCTGAGGAAGCTGGCATAAGGGTGTGTTGTACAGCTGAGCGTCAATATACTGAACAAACGTGGAGTAGCGTTTGCACGCCATTCGAAGGGATGCAGGATGCTTTTTGCCATTGCACTGACGGTAGCGCTCGCGTTACCGAGGACGATCGTGCCCGACACGTCACTCGTGCGTGTGCGCCCGTCGCTGTTCGTCGATCAGGCGATGTTTCGCGGCATACAGCAGGACACGCCGACGACGACGCCGAAGAAGCATGTCGCGATCGATCACAGCGATGCGTACTACAAGCGTCTCGCGATTCATCGCTACGCGAGCTACGCAATGCTGCCTGTATTCGTCGGGCAGTACATCGCAGGTCAGCAGCTGGTAAAGTACAGCGCGGACGCGCCGCAGTGGGCGCGCACCGGCCATCGAGTGTTAGCGACGACGACTGCGGCGTTGTTCACACTGAACACGGTTACGGGTGTGTGGAACTGGCTGGAATCGCGGAAGGACCCCGACAATAAGACACTGCGCACG
Source organism: Longimicrobiales bacterium (assembly GCA_038208385.1). Lineage (GTDB taxonomy): Bacteria > Gemmatimonadota > Gemmatimonadetes > Longimicrobiales > RSA9 > JBBQYT01. Next base: position 1,852 of record JBBQYT010000143.1, read on the forward strand.
ATCCACGCGGCGTCGATGCTCGCAGCGGACGCGGGATTTACGGCGGTCGGTCTGCTGGCAAACCCGGCGGAGACGAACGGCTCGCTGCGTACACTGCACAAACAGATTGCGTATGGCTCAATGGGCGTGTCGGTAGCGAGCTGGCTGATCATGCTGCCGGTTTTTCACAAGGATGATCAATGATGAGCGAGATGTCGCAGGAAAATGATATGTGCGATGGTTGTGCGTCGACGTCGCGGCGCGAGTTCATCGCGAGAGCGACGTTGGCATCGGTCGTTGCATTGCTGGCAGCGTGTGGTGATGGCCAGATCGGTGCGGGACTGCCGACGGATGTCAATCCTGGGGGCGGCACGACGACCACGAGCGGCAAGCTGGTGGTCGCGCTCGCGAAATTCGCTGCGCTCGCGAACGTGGGCGGCGTTGCGCGCGTCGATGGCAACACCCGGACGCCGGTCGCTGTTGCACGCACGGGTACCAGCACATTCGTCGCCTTATCGATGATCTGTCCGCATCAGGGCACGACGGTGAACATCGTGGGCGGCGGGTTTTTGTGTCCGAATCACGGTGCGCGTTTTACGAGCGCAGGCGTGTGGACGGGCGGCCTGCGCACGAGCAGCTTGCGCTCGTACGCGGTGGTCTATGATGCGACGGCCGGCACGCTGACGATCGGGTGAGCGCTCAATCGCCGCGCAGAGATAAGGCTGGATCCGTAGCGGCGGCGCGCTGGGCGGGCACGTAGACCGCGAGCATTGCAACGAGCACAAGTGCGATCGTCGCTCCTGCGAACGTTGCAGGATCGGTGGGCGAGACGTGGTATAGCTGGGCAGCAAGCAGCCGCGTGAGTGCAAATGCACCACCGAGTCCGATGGCCGCACCAATGACCGCCAGGCGCAGTCCGTGTCCGCCGACGAGCAACAGCAGGTCGCTGCGCTGTGCGCCGAGCGCTGCGCGAATTCCCATCTCTCTCTTCCGTTGCCCTACCAGATACGCTACGACGCCGTAGACACCGACGGCGCTCAGCAGCAGTGCAACAGCCGCAAAGGATGCCAGCAGCAGCAACAGGAATCGGCGTGGCGCAATCGAGCTGTCGACCATGTCGGTCAGCGGTCGCATGTCGATGAATGCCAAGTCCGGATCGGCATCACGGCCGGCGCGGCGCAACGCGTTCTCGATTGATGCCGGATCCGTGTTCGTGCGCACGACGATCACGCCGCCCGATTGCGGCAACTGAGCATACGGCACGTAGACTTCCGGTACGGGCTCAGTCCCAACACCATCGTGCGCAACATCCCCTGCAATGCCGACGACCTGCACCCACGCGGTATCCGGGTCCGCAATTGCGATGCGCTGACCGATTGCGTTCCGGCCGGGCCAGAAGTGCCGCGCGAACGCCGCATTGACGAGCACAACCGGAGTCGACTTCGGCAGATCGAATTTCGTGAAGTCTCTTCCATCGCGGATTGGAATTCCCATCGTGCGGAAGTAGGCATCGCTCACGATACGTGTGCCGACATTCGGACGCTCGCCTGCGGGCACCGGTTTTCCGGCAAACGAGATTGCTGAAACTCCGTACGCCGGATCGAGTGGAATGCGCGTGCTGAATGCGACGGAGCGCACGCCGGGCACGGTCTCGAACTTTCTGAACAGCTCGCCGAGGAACGTACTCTGTTGTTCGGGTGTTGGGTGGCGCTGCTCGGACATGCCGAAGCGCATTGTCAGCAGGTGATCTGCGGGGAAGCCGATGTCCACGCGCTGGAGTCGCTCGAGCGAGCGGATCATGAGGCCTGCGCCCGCGAGCAGCACGACAGCGAGCGCAATTTGTCCGATGACGAGCGAGCCGCGCAGTCTGCCCGAGCGCGCGCTGCCGCGATCGCCGGCCGAGCCGAGTACGCTGCGCGTGTCGACGCGCGTGGCCTGGCGGCCGGGCGCAAGCGCGATGACGAACGTGACGAATGCTGTGAGTGCGATGCAGAACGTTAGAACCATCGGATCGAGTCGCACTTCGTTCAGGCGCACGGTCCCGGGCGGCGCAAACGAGAGCAGGACGCGCATGCCGGCCCAACCAATGGCCAGTGCGAGCGCACCGCCGACTGCAGAGACGAGAATCGCCTCGGCGAGAAACTGACGGACGATGCCACTACGTCCGGCGCCCAGTGCCAGACGAATTGCGACATCGCGTTTGCGATCGAGTGCGCGTGCCAGGAACAGGTTGGCGAGGTTCGCACAGGCTATGAGCAGAAGGAAAGCAACTGCGCCGAGGAGAATCAGAAGCGAGGGACGTAAATCGCCTATGATCTGTTCCTGCATGGAGACGACATTCAGTCCGACATCGGCATTGGTTTCCGGATATGCAGCTGCAAGACGATGTGCAATGCCGGAGACTTCCTGTTGCGCGGCCTCGACGGTGACGCCGTCTTTCAGTCGCGCGACAATCTGCAGCGCTGCAAACCCGCGCGGCTCCATCTCGCGCGGCAGGACGAGCGGCAGCCACAGGTCGGCGAGCATGTTGGGCGCCTTGAAGAATATCGGCGAAGTAAACCGCTCGGGCATCACACCGACGATTGTGATGCGCGCGCCATCGATGTCGACCGTGCGTCCGATGACAGCGGGATCGGCAGCAAAGCTGTGACGCCAGAGCGCGTGGCTAATGACGGCAACCGAACGCTGGTCCGGCATTGTATCTTCAGGCGTGATCACACGACCGAGTGCGGCGCGCGCGCCAATGACACTGAAGAAGTTGCCGGTTACCGCGCCCGCCCGCACCAGCTCGGGAGCATCGCTCACGCGCAAGCGGGCGCCTGTGCCGAGCTGGGCTGCCGCGTCAGAAAACACAGTGCTCTGATCGCGCACATCGCGATAGTTCGGTGGTGATACGCTGAAGCGATGATTGCCCTCGCGCAGCAGGTCTTCCCAGACCATCACGATGCGACCGGCATTGTCGTACGGGAGCGGACGCAGCACAATGCCGTTCACGATTGCGAAAATTGCGGTATTCGCGCCAATGCCGAGCGCCATCGTAAGCGCGGCCGCGCTGACGAATCCCGGACGACGCGCCAGTGAGCGCGCGCCATGCCGGAAGTCACGACCCCAGCCGTTCAGCCAATTCATGCGTAGCTCCCGATGAACCGGATATCCTGTTCATCCACGTTCGGTGCAACAAACGCCAGCAGGCGATTGCCTTCTTCGGCAAGTGCAGTACGATCCTGCTTCGCCAATTTGTGATATGGCTCGATCAAAAGGTCTACCGCGCCACGGTCGCGTGCGATGCGCCATGTGCCTGCGACCATGCCATCGATCAGGAACGCCGACATCACGCTGCTGCCGTTGATCATCAGTCGCTTGCGATCCTCATCACCGACGATCCGGCGCCTGTCCGCGTGTGCAAGGATAGCGTTATCGAAGTCCGGCAGGAAACGCGGTTGGGACGAAACGTCCGGATCGGGCCTTGGAGCGTCCGGCAAGTCGAAGAGCTCCTTGCCGTACTCATCGCGGAACGTGACGAGAGCCGGGCGCATGCGCTCTACGATGTCGCGCATTCGTGTGAGTCCCGACCACGCCTGGATGTCCATGACGGAAGCGGGCCCGAAAGCGGCGAGGTATCGTAGCACGAGCGGGTCGGGAGAAGAGTCGACACCGAGCGGCGCATTCAGGAACGCCTCTGCGGACGTATGCGCAGCGGGTCCGCTCGAGCCCCACACGCCGCGCGGCGGCATCTGCACGAGTGGCACGAGCGCGCGCACCGTCTGAGCGAGCGCTGATGCATCGCATGAAGGAAATCTCTTGTTCAGCGCCACGCCAAGCTCGCTGAACGTGTGCGCCTTTTTGTCGACGAGCTTTCTTCCTGCAGCAGCAACCCTGGCGGTGTCGATTCCTGCCAGCTTTTTGCCAAACCAGCCCTTTGCCGCGCGTGTGAGCACGGGCTGAAGCACCGGCCGCAACGCGAGGCAATCGCGCGCACTGACGAGGTGGATTGTCGAGCGCATGAGTGCGAGGCGCACGACACGTCGTCCGCTTACAAGCTCGGCAAGCTCGTCGGTGGTGAATTTCTGCAGTCGCGACCACAAACCGATATAGGGCGCGTTCGGCACTTGCGCCTGCATGCCGACGAGATGCTCGATTGCATCGGTTGCAGGACGCTTCGTGCGCTGCAGCAGCATCTGCCGCTCGAGCAGCGCGCGGTTGAGTGCGCGCTGGGTCAGCGGTTTGTCGCTCGCGCTCGTCAGTTTTTGATTACGCGCCAGATGCGCCCGCCCTGGTCATCGGTGATGTACATCGAACCATCGGGCGCAATCGCGATGCCGACCGGACGGTGTGCTGCCTTGCCGGGTTCCGCAATGCTGCTTGCGCCCG